>NZ_AEXQ01000136.1:0-35184 GCF_000191865.1 Turicibacter sp. HGF1 | reverse complement strand
GTACTAGTAGTATTTTTTATTAAGCGCGTGATGCGTAGATTTCTTTTTCAACATTAATGAAAACTTGTGCGATTACATCATAAGTTTTAGCCCAAGCTTCGATGATTTCATCAGTTGCGGCCTCTCCTAAAACTTCTTTGATTGCCCCAAGTAAGTGCGCTCCAACGATTGGGTAATGTTCTTCTAAAACGCCACAATCACAATGTTTAACTGCGATTTTGTTAACAACAGGCATAATTGCCCCTAAGTTATCAACATTTTGAGCAGCAGCTAAAACAGTCAGAGCTAAAGCTTTTGGTTGTTCACCTGATTTTTGACGCTCCATATTAAAGAGTGGTGCCACTTCAGGATTTTGTTCAAACATATTTTTATAGAATGTTGTTGTAATTTGAATACCGTGTGATTTTAAAGCAGGTACTGTACTTTTAATAATTTCAATTGTTTGTTGATCTAACATAATCATCTCTCCTTATTGTTTGTTGAGGTAACTATATCATAAATCGAATATAATGTTCAAATAATATGAACATTTAATTTTTTTAAAAAAACATGAATTTAAAGATTTGACTGCGGAAGAACAAAGATAACAGAAGAAAATGTTAATGAGAAAAGTTTTCATTTAAAGCGTCTCGTCTTATTTTTAATAAATTTTTATAGAGATTATCATTTAGTAGCCATCTATTAAATCGTGAAGATAACAATCAATAATCACCAAGAAATAGTCAAAACAATAGATACTTTATGTTGTATAATAAGAATAAGTTAAAAAAGGTGGGATTTCGATGCAACTATCCAAATTCAGTGATTATAGCTTTCGTGCACTTATTTATTTAGCACAACATCGTGACCAACTGTGTACCGTTGAAGAATTATCAATGAATCTAAATACATCAGAACAACATATGAAAAAAGTCATTCATAAGTTAGGTAAAACGCCTTATGTCACTTCAATAAAGGGACGTGGAGGTGGACTTCGACTTGGTTGTGAGCCTCAAGAGATAAACTTAGGTGAGATTCTAAAAATTACGGAAGATAATTTAAATATTTTAGAATGCTTTAATAAATCAGCTGGGTGCCCGCTATTATCAAGTGGCTGCAAACTAAAAAGTATTACTTCAGATGCTTTACAAAAATTTATTGAAGAATTCTCAAACTATACATTAGAAGATTTACTTTAACAGGCTAGTTACTAGCCTGTTTTTCATAGTTGTTAGCTTTTATATGACAAAATTTTAGATACTGAGTCTGACTCAAAAAATGTAAAAACATTTTGTTTCTAAAGAGCAGAAAACATATTCTCAGCGTTTTAAGATTATACTGTCTTGAGGTGAGGACATGTATAAAAAATATTTTTTATTAGATGTTTTGAAACAACGAGGAAAATGTAAATTGCCATCCAATGAGACTAGTCGATATCTTGAAGTTTTATTGGTTGAAAATAATCAACCGATTAATTTAAGTCATTGTCAGGTCGAAATTATTCCTTCTCAAGAAAGTGTTGAAATTTTAAAAGATAGAATGGGTACGATTTTAATTAAAATACTTGATTCAATGAATAAGGATTCTAAGTTACAATTAAATATTTATCAACAGGAATTGCTGCGAGTTACAACGAGCTTTGAGGTTGAATTTGAGAAAAAAGAAGAGGTTATGAATCGGAATTTAGTTCAAAATCCACAGGGCCTATTCCACAAAACAGAAATCCGCATGATTGCACATCGAGGACTTAGTGCACTCGCACCTGAAAATACGTTACCGGCTTATGAGTTGGCTGGGAAGTATGGATACTTTGGGGCAGAATGCGATATTCATGAGACGGCGGATGGTGAATTCATTTTGATGCATGATGACTCGATTAATCGAATGACAAATGGATCAGGGAGTCCGAGTCATTATACGAAAGATGAGCTCAAGGCATTTCAAATTGCAGATTCGACCTATCCACATCTAAAAATCCCAACGTTGCAGGAGTATTTAAACGTATGTAAATGTCAGGGGCTTGTTCCTGTCATTGAGGTGAAGCGAATTGGAATCCAAAGTATTGCGACATTATTAAATCAGATTGAAAAATGGGGGCTACTTTCTAATTGTATCATCATTACGTTTCATCAAGAGGTCGCCACTGAAATTAGGAAGCTAGATAAAAATATCGGCCTTCAATGGCTTGCTGATTTAACAAAAGAAAATATTGATTACTGTGCGAAGCATCAAATGAATATCGATTGTCATAAAAAAAATGTCACAAAGGATTTGATTGATTACGCTCATTCTGTTGGTGTTTTGGTGAACGTCTGGACAGTCGATGAAGCAAAAGAAATGGTTAACTTAATTGAGATGGGAACTGACTTTATTACAACTAATAGCTTACTGTACCGTCAAAGTATTAGGGGTAATGGGAAGTGTGAAAGTTATAGCATGAAAAATAGAATTGATTATTTGAGATGTTTAAATCCATTTTTAATTGAGAGCCATGGGAATATAATTCAAGATGGAACTTTTAAATGGCATGATGAGAGTCATATTTTTGAAATGCAAGGAACAAAACAAGCACCTGCAACATTAGAAATTAATCTACCTCAATTATATAAAGGGGATGTTGTGACCGTAAGTTGTGAATACCTTAATCTCTCTGGACAATCTTTAAGTATTAGTTATGGAACAACGAAAAAAGAATTTGAGCAAGTTGTGCCTTCGACATTAGTAGATGATTGGGGATATGCTGAAGTCCAATTTCTTACGTTAAAAGATTTTCAATCCATGAGAGAAGAAACCTCAATGGTACTCATTGGAGCATCCGATTCAAAATCACATTTCATGATTAGAAATGTCAATGTTAAGATCGATTATATGTGAGGATTAGAAGCGTTAAAATTCTTTATTTAAGGAGTCCAAATAAAGGTAGGATATAAACTGTATTTAGCTTAACTAGCTATGAGTTTACATATTAAGCGATTAGAACAATATTTTAATATAACCTTAATTGAGAGCTCTAGTAAGAGGAAGCAGTGCTCATTAAATCAGGTTATTGATATTAAGCATATAAAAGGTGATAAATATAAAAATTTATCACTTTGTATATTTATATATTTAAGTTAAAAAACGACATATTTTTACAAAAAAATGAGGTAAAATCTATAAAATTTTGGTATAATGACGGTGGTTATCAAGGTTATTTTCATATATAACGCAAATATGGTGCGTAAGTTTCTACCCGATTTCCGTAAAAAATCGGACTATGAGAAGAGATAGAACAAGGCCATTCGTTCTATCGCAAGGAGGTAACGACATGAAAAAAAATTCAGCTTATGTTTTAATGGTTCCAGGATTTGTACTATTATTATTATTTTTAATGTTGCCATTATGTTCAATATTATGGCCAACGGTCTTTAATGATGGATTTTCTCTAAATCAATACATCTCATTTTTCCAAGATGAGTATTATTTAGAAATCTTCTATCGAACGCTGAAAATCTCCTTGATTGCTACCTTGGTTTGTACACTGTTTGGAGTGCCGACCGCTTATTTTATTTCGCGTTGTTCACAAAAATGGAAAGGTCTATTAATTGCTATTTCTATTTTCCCGTTATTAACGAATTCTGTTGTTCGTAGTTTTGCTTGGATTAATATTTTAGGTAAAAATGGAATAATCAATAATTTATTAGTGAATATGGGAATCGTTGAACAACCAATTAGTATGCTGTACACTGAGTTTGCCGTTTTAGTCGGAACGATTTATTTATTCTTGCCAATTATGATTATTACGTTAGTTGGAGTGATGGATAATATCGATAACGATATGATGGAGGCAGCTGAGAGTTTAGGGGCAAATCGTTTAACAGCTTTTATAAAAGTTGTTTTACCGATGAGTATTCCAGGTATTATTACGGGAGCAGTTCTTGTTTTTACTGGATCTCTAACAGCATATACAACTCCACAGCTTTTAGGTGGAAATAAAGCATTAGTTTTACCAACTTTAATCTATCAACGTTCAATGACTTTAAATGATTGGACGGGAGCAAGTGTTATCGCAGCCATTATGATTGTGACGACCTTAATTGTCATGAAGGGATTAAACTTCATTGCAGCAAAAGTAGATAAGCGAGGTGAACTAGATGCGTAAACATAAGATGCTAACATTGGTATCAATGTTCGTTTTTGCTTTTCTTTTCTTTCCATTAGTAATTATTACAGTGACGGCTTTTGGAACTGAAAATACAATCTCGTTCCCAATTAAAGGATTTACATTTGATTGGTTCGTGAAGGCATTAACGTCAAAAACATTTATGAATTCTTTCATTTTAAGTTTTAAATTAGCATTAATATCAACTTTAATTGCGTTAGTAATTGGGATTCCAGCAGCTTATGGAATGTCACGTTACTCAGTTAAAGGGAAGAAATTATTAAAAAGTTTCTTCTTATCTCCAACCATTGTTCCTGGAGTCGTGATTGGATATGCATTATTCCAATTCTTAGTGATTAAATTACGTATTCCAGTTTTTCAAGGATTATTATTTGGGCATTTCTTAGTTGTATTGCCTTATATTATCCGCATTGTTGGGGCTTCACTTGAGCAATTTGATTTCTCGATTGAAGAAGTAGCGTGGAGTTTAGGGTGTAATAAAATCCAGACATTCTTTAAGATTGTTTTACCAAACATCTCTAGCGGGATTATTTCAAGTTTCTTATTAGCCTTTATTAATTCATTTAATAATATTCCAGTTTCAATGTTTTTAACGGGTCCAGGAGTCACAACCTTACCAACAGCATTAATGAACTATATTGAATATTATTATGATCCAACCGTATCGGCTGTATCAGTTTTATTAATGGTTGCAACAATCGTTATTATGTTTGTTGTTGAAAAGACACTTGGAATTAATTCATTAGCAAAATAGGAGGAGACACCATGGCATTCGTAGAATTAAATGATATTCGTGTAACTTACGATGGAAAAAATGATATTTTAAAGGGATTAAATTTACAGATGCATGAAGGTGAGTTAGTGTCATTACTTGGTCCAAGTGGATGCGGTAAGACAACAACTTTACGTGTCATTGCTGGTTTTATTGATATAGCTGACGGAGACTTCTTAGTAGATAATGAAAACTTTACTAAGATTCCTGTACATAAACGTAACTTCGGTTTGGTTTTCCAAAGCTATGCTTTATTCCCACATTTAACTGTAAAGGATAACGTAGCCTTTGGGTTAAAGCTACGTAAAATGGATAAACAACAAATTGAAGAAAAAGTCGATAAAATGTTAGAAGTCTGTGGATTACTAGAGTATAAAGATCGTTTACCAAAGCAATTATCGGGAGGTCAACGTCAACGTGTCGCATTAGCACGTGCTTTAGTAATTGAGCCTAAATTATTATTACTTGATGAACCATTAAGTAATTTAGATGCAAAGCTTCGCATCCAAATGCGTGTTGAAATTAAACGAATTCAAAAAGCGTTAGGAATTACAACTGTCTTTGTTACTCACGATCAAGAGGAATGTTTTGCGATTTCAGACCGTGTTGCAGTTATGAATAAAGGCGTTATCGAGCAATACGATACACCTGAAAATATTTATGCTAAACCAAAAACTGAGTTCGTTGCAAGATTTATTGGGTTCGAAAACTTCATTCCAATGAAACATAAATCAGGAAATACATTCTTAAGTGATGATTTAACATTTAGTGTTGATGAATTACCTGATACGACTATTACATTAGGAACTATTCGTCCAGATGATATTGAGATTGTTCAAAGCTCGCAAGAAAACTGTGTCAGTGGAACAGTTTGTGTTCGTACGTTCTTAGGTAAGAGTTATCAATATGAAGTTGAAACAAAGTTAGGGAAAATCGTTGTAAATCATGACGGTGCAGATGTATATGAAATTAATGATGAATTAACATTACATTTACCAGCAAATAAAATCGTATTAGTTTAAACAGGCAAAAAGGAGACGAAGAATATGAAAAAATCATGGAAATTAGCATTAGGTGCTGCAATGGCATTAACCCTTGTTACAGGATGTTCAACAGGTTCTGAAGATTCAGGGAAACAAAAACTAGTTGTTTCAACATGGGGATTAAGTCAAGATGTTTGGGAACAAGAAGTGAAAATTCCATTCGAAGAAAAGTACAACTGTGAATTAGTATTAGATACAGGTGGAACAAATGATCGTTATACAAAATTAGCTAATAATCCAAATTCAGAGGTTGATATTATTGAATTATCACAATCAGCGGCAGCAAATGGATATGAGGCAGGATTATTTGAACAAATTGATTACTCAAAGATTTCAAATGCTTCTTCATTAATTGAGCCTGCAGCAGAATTAGCTGAAAATGGATTCGGGGCTGCTTACACAGTAAATAGTATCGGAATTATTTACAATCCAGATGAGGTTGGATTTGAAATTAATGATTGGTCAGATTTATGGAATGAAGAATTAAAAGGTAAAATTTCAATTCCAGATATCTCAACAACATTTGGGCCTGCTATGGTTTATGTAGCAAATGATTATGCAAATGGAGATATTAAAGAAGATCAAGGTGAAGCAGCATTCAAAGCATTAGCAGAATTACAACCGAACATTGTTAAAACTTATTCAAAATCAAGTGATTTAGCTAATATGTTTGCATCTGGTGAGATTGCTGTTGCTGTTGTGGGGGATTTCGGAATCCCAACGATTGAACAAGCTCAACCTAATGTGAAATTCGTTGTACCAGCATCAGGAACTTACGCAAACTTCAATACAATCGATATTAATAAAAACTCAAAAAATAAAGAGTTAGCTTACGAATATGTAAACTTCCGTTTAAGCCAAGAATTACAAAGCTCAACAGCGATTACTTTAAATGAAGCTCCAACTAATAAAGATGTTGTTTTAGATGAAGAAACAGCATTAAACAAAACATATGGTGAAGTTGCAGCAAATGCTAAAACAATTGATTATTCATTTGTTAATCCATTATTAAATAATTGGATTGATCAATGGAACCGTATTGTTAACCGTTAATTAGGATAGGTGCTCAATATGGATATGATCATTAAAAATATTTCAGTGTATCAAACATTTACTCAACAATTTGAAATAAAAGATGTTTTCATTAAAAATGGTCGATTTGCACAGATCGCAGATTCTTTATCGGTAACAGAAGAAACAGTTATTGATGGAACTGGTCTATATATGGTACCAGGATTAATTGATATTCATATGCATATTGAAAGTTCTATGACTCTACCTTCGCGTTTTTCACAGGCTGTTTTGCCTCATGGGGTTACAACTGTTGTTGCAGATCCACATGAGATTGCAAACGTGTTTGGAATCGAAGGAATTCAATCATTTTTATCCAATGCAACTGCATTGGATATTTTTTATGGAATTCCATCGTCTGTTCCTTCAACATCCCCACATTTAGAAACAACAGGTGGGTTGATTGGAGTAGATGAAGTGAAGGAACTTCTCAATCATCAAAATATTTTATGTTTGGGAGAAGTGATGAACTTTCAAGATTTATGCAAAAAAGAAAGCTCAACTATTAAAGATATTATTAAACTATGTCAAGAATTTAGACCGTCCTTACCGATTGAAGGTCATTGTCCAAAAATTAGTGGTAAAGATTTAGCAGATTTTATTGCAGCAGGAGTTACAGCAGATCATACTCAGCAAACACCTGAAAGTATTATTGAAAAAATTAAAAGTGGAATGTTTTTAGAAATTCAAAAAAAATCGATGACTAAACAGACCATTCAAACGTTAATGGATTATCATTTTTATGATTATTTTGCATTTGTCACAGATGATGTCATGGCAGACAAGTTACCTAAGGGTCATTTAAATGAAATTATTAAATATGCCGTTAAACTTGGAATGCCAGTTGAGAAGGCAATTTATTGTTCGACTTATACGCCAGCTCGTCGAATGCATTTAGAAGATCGCGGAATGATTGCGCCTGGCCGTCTAGCAGATTTTATTTTACTGACTGATGTGGATAACTTTAAGATTCATTCCGTTTACAAGGGTGGGTGTTGCGTAGCCAATGATAGGGAATCGCATCAAGAAAATCATAATCAAATATTCCCAGACCATTTCTACCACTCAATAAAATGTAAAAAGGCTGAGCCTGAAGATTTTGATATTAAGATTTCAGGGAATAAAGTGTTATGTAACATTATTCAAACACAACCACACTCAACATTTACTAAACATATTCAAAAACAGGTTCCGGTTAAAAATGGAATACTTGATTATGAATCACAAAATCTATGTTTATTAACGGTTTATGAGCGTTATGGAAAGAATGGTAATATCGCTCACGCTTTGTTAGATACCCCGATTAAAAAGAGAGGAGCGATTGCAACATCTTGGGCTCATGATCATCATAATGTCATGGTGATGGGAAATGATAAAGAAGATATGATGCTCGCTCAACAGATGATTTGTGAAATGCAAGGGGGCTATGTCGTTGTAAAAGAGGGGCAAGTTTTAGCAAAAGCTTATTTAGAAATTGGTGGTATTGTTAGTGCACAGCCAATTGAAGTATTAGCACAACAACTTAGGGACGTTCGATCTGCTATGCAAGAACTCGGATATGTTCATGATAATGAAATTATGTCATTCTCGACATTATCATTACCGGTATCCCCACAGTTAAAGGTAACTGATATGGGAATGATTAATACATTAACACAGGAAATTGTGCCATTAATTGCGGAGGTTTATCATGAAGACGTTAATTAAAAATGCTTGGATTTTAACAATGGATAAAACGCTATCAACTTATCCACAAGGTATGTTAGTCATAGAAGATGATAAGATTTCGTATGTCGGTGAGTATGATTCAGATATTGAAAAGTATGTGGATGAAGTGATTGATGCATCAGGTGGTATCTTGATTCCAGGAATGATTAATACACATGCTCATGTTTCAATGATTCCATTTCGTTCATTAGGAGATGATTGTCCAGATCGACTTCGTCGTTACCTTTTCCCTCTAGAAATTGAATGCATGAGAGCACCATTAGTCTATGAGGCTGCCCGTTATGGAATCTTAGAGATGCAACGTAGTGGGGTGACTACTTTTTTAGACATGTACTATTTTGAAGAAGAAGTAGCTCGTGCATGTGATGAGATGCAGATGCGTGGAGTACTTGGGGAGACAGTTATTAATTTTCCGACATGTGATTGCGAAGAAGCTTATGGAGGGTTAGCTTATAGTGAACAGTTTATGAGTAAATGGAGCAATCATCCGTTGGTGACGCCAATCATTGCACCACATGCAACCAATACTAATGATACAAAAGCACTACAAGATGCTCATGAGATTGCGGTTAGATATGACACGTTAATTTCAATGCATGTTGCAGAGATGGATTATGAGATGACAGAATTTCGTGAAAAGTATGATATGACACCAGTAGAATATTTAGATTCAATTGGTGTTTTAAGTGATCGATTAGTGGCTGCTCATTGTATCCATGTGAATGAAAATGACATGTTATTAATGGCAAAGCGTGGCGTAAAAGTTGCACATTGTATTGGATCAAATATGAAAGCCGGAAAAGGAATTGCCCCTGTTAAAGAAATGATTGAGCATGGGCTAACTGTTGGTCTTGGAACAGACGGGCCGAGTAGTGGGAATACGTTAGACTTATTTACGCAAATGAAAACAGCAGTTTATGCACAAAAGACTCACTATAAGGATCGTTCACTATTTAAAGCAGAGGAAATTGTAAAACTAGCAACGATTAGTGGAGCCCGTGCCTTAAAAATGGATGATAAAATTGGTTCACTTGAAGTTGGAAAACAGGCCGATATTGTTTTAATTGAAACAGAATCTTTAAATATGTTTCCAATTTATGATCCTTATTCAGCGATTGTGTATAGTGCCAATTCATCTAATGTCCACAGTGTTTGGATTAATGGGGTATCCGTTTTAAAAGAGAAACAATCAATTTTTAATCAGACAGAGATTAAAACGTCACTTCAAAATGAAATGCAAAACTTTGCAAAACGTGCAATAGAGCGTTCAAAAGATTTATAAATGTGAATAAGTAAAGTCAAAAAATCCCGTAAGGTAAATCTTACGGGATTTTTTATTAGATTTATTCGTTGTGGGGGGAAGAATGGGGTGGATTAGATTCAATACAACATTGATATTCCTTTTTCAATTTAGATAATTGTACATTTATTTTTTGAGCTTTTTTGAGCATTTTTTTAGTCTTTTGACTGATACACTGTGCCTGAAAATCAAGAGCCATTAACTCGTTAGTTAAGCATTCAATTTTATTTGCAAGTGTCACACAACGAGAGCACTTTTGGTTAAATTCATACATGTCACCATATTCATGTAACCAGCAATTGATTTTTGAACGGATGACTTTTTGAGCTCTAATGTAATTTGTAGTTGATTCCATATGGGAGATTGCTGAATCTAATTCATCTATTGCTTCTAGGAATTCTTCGTCGATGAGTCGTTGTAAAGCATTATATTTTTGAATCAGAGTTTCATATTCTTCAATTCTTTTGGTCATTCAAATCCCTCGTCTCTCCATTAAAAGGAATATTATGTTATAGGATATGATAGAGGATCCATGACTTGTGCCTTTAAATAGCAACAAAATAATTTTTTATCATGTGGTTAAACTAAGGACAGTTTGATTGAGGAGGATATTTATGGAATCATTAACTGATTGTTACACGTTATCTAATGGTGTTTTATACCCTAGTAGCGGAGGATTAGATTGCTTTTAGCAATCGCCAGGGGATTCATTCCGTGCATTGGTTTTGGAACATGGCAAGCTAAAAGTGGGAAAGAAGCAGCAGATGCTGTTACAACAGCCCTTCATTTAGGTTATCGGCAGCAGCTTATGGAAATGAACATAGTGTCGGAGCTGCTATTGCACGCAGTGGTATTAAACGAGAAGACTTATTTATTACGAGTAAACTTAATAATTTTGATCATGGGTACGAAGAAAATTTGGCAGCTTTTGATAAAACGATGAAAGGATTGGAGCTTGATTATTTAGATTTATATTTAATACACTGGCTAATCTCATTATGCATCGTCATTATTGACAAGAAGCAAATGTTGGGACTTGGAAAGCATTTGAAGAGCTCTACTTTGTTGGGAAAATTCGTGCCATTGGTATTAGTAATTTTCTTCCTCACCCTATTGAGGAGTTATTAAAAACAGCAACGATTGTGCCGATGGTCAATCAGATTCGATTGTGTCCTGGGCATACTCAAGAGGAGGTTGTGAAGTATTGTCGTGAACTTGAAATGTTACTTGAAGCTTATAGTCCGCTTGGGACTGGAAAAATTTTTGAAGTTCATGAGAGGCAACAGTTGGCAGCGAAGTATGGAAAACGTGTCGCGCAAATTTGTATTCGCTGGAGTTTGCAAATGGGATTTTTACCATTACCTAAGTCGGTTCATTATGCTCGAATTGATGAGAATGCGCAAGTTTTTGATTTTAAATTAGATTCTTATGATATGGAACTGATTGCAAATTTAACAGGATGTGTCGGCTATTCACGCAATCTAGATACAACAGATTTTTAAAGCTCAGATGGTTTCTGAACTTTTTTTATTTCTTTAAAAAAGAAGTCTATTCAACAAGTTTTACAAAGGTTAAAAAATGATGGGAGCGTGTTTCTTTTTATTGTGTCTGTAATTTAGTAGAAAGAAATTGATGAATCATTTAAAATCTGCAGTTAATCTCCTTGTTGCTGATACACAGACAAGGGATAATGAGGTATATTTAATATTTATCAAAATGTCAATTGATGTTATGATAAATAAAAAGAGTCTATGGTGGAGAGGTTTAAAGATGTCAGATGCATTAATTACAAAAAGAGCCATTGCGACGGGCCTTAAGGAACTGGTGGATGAGAAGCCTTTTAATAAGATTTCCATTCGAGATATTACGGAAAAATGTGGACTTAATCGTCAGACTTTTTATTATCATTTTCAAGATAAGTATGAGTTAGTGAATTGGATTTATTATCAGGAAGGATTTGTACCTTTAATGGAAGGGGTGACTTTTGAAAATTGGTATTTAAAAGTTGAGGATTTATTAGTGTTGATGAAGAAAGAGCAATCGTTTTACTATAGCACCATTAGTTGTGACGAGCGTGGTATGACAGAGTATCTATTTAATATTACGGCGACTTTATTTAAAGAAGCAATTGAAAAATTAGATGAGTCTCATACCGTACAGCCGGAAGATGAAACGTTTATTTCTCATTTTTTTGCCCACGGGGTATGTGGTACCATTATTTCTTGGGTTAAAAGTGGAATGAGGGAAGATCCTAAACTAGTAGCCATGAATTTGAAATATATTGCCATTAATTGTGAAAAGTTGGCTTATCATCGTTATATGAGTGCCGCATCTGAATAAAAAATAGTTCTTGAGATTTCAAGAACTATTTTTTATTTAAAGAGAAAATCGATTTTAAAAAAGTAAATCATTAGGATTGATAGGCCTCTAATAAGTGAAGTAACCACGCTAGTGTAACATCAGGTGCTTCATGATGTTGAAGGCGAAGGCGTAATTCATGGTATATTAAATTTAAGTCAGGCTCTGTGATTTCTCTTCCACAGAGCAATTGTAAGGCTTCAAGAATATTGCGAGCTGTACGATCTGTTTTTTTTATTTGATGGCGAGTCAAACGTTTGAAAGCTGTTTCGAATAAACGTTGTTTTATTTTTTGATCTAAGGACATGATATCGCCTACTTTAAATGAATTTTATAATTTATTTTATGAAAAATTAGAGATTACGAATATAGACAAAAGGGCCTATCTGTCTAGTATTTAGACAATGTTATATGGATGTCTAGTATTTGGACAAAACGGTTAATTTGTCTAATTTATTTTTAGAAATTTAGTGATACATTAACAGTGTGAACAAAACAAATACTGGGGGTTATAATCCATGAGTAAAAAATCTAATTTAGTCAAAGGGGCAGCATTTGCTGGTGCCGCTTCAGCTGCTATTTACGGTGCTAGAAAATATTATGAAATGAAACAAGAAGGTAATCGTTCAAATTTAGAACTTGATGTTAATCGTGACGTTTACTTTGTCGGTGGAGGACTCGCCTCTTTAGCAGGTGCTGCTTATTTAATTAGAGATTGCAAGTTACTAGGTAATCGCATTCATATTATTGAAGGAATGCATATTTTAGGCGGAAGTAATGATGGAGCCGGTGATGTTAGTAATGGATTTATTTGCCGTGGAGGGCGTATGTTAAATGAGGAAACGTATGAAAACTTCTGGGAGTTATTTTCAACAATTCCATCACTTGATATGCCTCATATGAGTGTGACAGAAGAAATCTTAAATTTTGATCATTTACATCCAACGCATGCTCAGGCCCGTTTAATTGATAAAGAAGGAACGATTTTAGATGTCACAAGTATGGGATTCAATACGGAAGACCGATTAGCGCTTGGTAAATTAATGGTAACACCAGAAGAAGCGTTAGATGATATGACAATTGAAGAATGGTTTGCTCATACACCACACTTCTTTACAACGAATTTCTGGTATATGTGGCAGACAACATTTGCATTCCAAAAATGGTCAAGCTTATTTGAATTCAAACGATATATGGAACGTATGATTTTTGAATTTTCACGTATTGAAACATTAGAAGGGGTAACACGTACGCCATATAATCAATATGAATCAGTTATTTTACCACTTAAAGTTTACTTAGAAGAACATGGCGTTGATTTCAGTATCAATGCTGTGGTAACCGATATTGATTTCGCTAAAGGAGAAGGTATTACTGCTACAGCAATTCATATTGAAACGGCAAATGGTGAAGAAGTGATTGAGTTAAAACCTGAGGATTTATGTATTATGACAAATGGTTGTATGACAGATTGCGCAACGCTTGGTGATTTAAATACTGCTCCAGAATATGCACCACAAAACCCAATTTCAGGTGAATTATGGTCTAAAATTGCAGATAAAAAACCGGGTCTTGGAAATCCAGAACCTTTCTTTGGAAATCCTGAAGAGACAAATTGGGAAAGCTTTACGGTTACATGTAAAGGGAATAAATTATTGAAAATGATTGAGAAATTCTCAGGAAATATTCCAGGTAGCGGAGCTTTAATGACATTTAAAGATTCAAACTGGCTAATGAGTATTGTAGTGGCTGCACAACCACACTTTAAAAATCAACCAATGGATACAACAATTTTCTGGGGATATGGATTATACACAGATAAAGTTGGAGATTATGTTCAAAAACCAATGCGCGAGTGTACAGGGGAAGAGATATTATATGAATTAATTCACCACTTACATTTTGAAGATGAAATGGATGAAATTATGGATTCAGTCGTGAATGTCATTCCATGTATGATGCCATATATCGTTTCACAATTCCAACCACGTAAAATGACTGATCGTCCTCAAGTTGTTCCAGCAGGCTCAACTAACTTTGCAATGATTAGTCAATATGTTGAAATTCCAGAAGATATGGTCTTTACAGAGGAATTCTCAGTTCGTGCTGCACGCATGGCCGTTTATACACTAATGAACTATCACGAAAAAGAAATCTGTCCAGTAACACCATTCAAAAAGAACCCAAAAGTACTAAAAAATGCACTAAAAACATCTTATAGATAAAAAGCTAAGAGACGCGTTTAACTCCGAACAAAAGTTTAAAGTCACCTTAGTGCTTGCAAAGCACAAGCGTGGCTAGAACTTTATGGAGGAGTTGCGTCTTGAAGCTAGATTGATAGATAACCCTGCATTAAATATTTCTAATCCTCGGTTACTCGGATTGAAATATTAATAATGCAGGATAAGATGGGGGCCCCCGGCAGTAAGCGAAGCGAACACTCCTCAATTGCCGGGGATAAAGTCTAGGTACTTAGTAGAAGTTATCTTTAATAACTTTCTAGAGGAGTTACGTCTTGAAGCTAGATTGATAGATAACCTTGCATTAAATATTTCTAATCCTCGATTACTCGGATTGAAATATTAATAATGCAGGATAAGATGGAGGGCCCCCGGCAGTAAGCGAAGCGAACACTCCTCAATTGCCGGGGGATAAAGTCTAGATACTTAGTAGAAATTATCTTTAATAACTTTCTAGAGGGGTTGCGTCTTGAAGCTATAAAGTGAAAAATAACCTCAATCTTTTTATTGAGATTTACTTTTATTAAATGTTCTAATCCAATCTTACTTATTTCCAGTTATCTAATCTCTTAACTAAAGCCAAAAGGAGTTATCTTCTTAGAAGATAGCTCCTTTTGGTTCAATAAGACAAAAAAAAGAGAAGCACTCATCAGAGGCTTCTCTTTTAAGGTTAAATCATGATTAATTTTAATGGTCGATTAAATTGCTCAAGGTATAGTGTGGATAATTGATTTAATCGGATTAAGTATGGGCTTGGAATGGTTTTAGAAAATTTAATACTGATAGCCTCTTCTGATACATCAATTGAATTAAATTCTGATTTAAGTGCATTTAAGTAAGAACAGAGTTGAACGATCAAACTTAGTTTTTTACAGTGTTCAAATTCTTCAGTTGATAGTAACATTTGATGTTCAGGTTCTATTTTAAGATTATATTTTTCGCCTGCACGTATTGTGTAAGCTGTCATTAATTGTTCTTTGACATTCAGTCCATTGATGCTAATGTTCATCAAGAGATAAAAGGTATGTTTTGCATTGTTTTGGTATGAAATAATTTGCCCGATGTCAGACAATTTACTACTGGCTTTTAAAATGTTTGTGGATGATAAATCGTTTATCTGAAGTTGATTCGCTAAAGTGATGGATGACTGCTTTAATCGATCATTATGATGAATTGGCAATCGATAGTGATATAAAAGATTTGATAGTGAGTAATCAAGGACTGACTGTGGTGGAATGTTCAGTTGATTAAAGATAACACCTTGTCTAATACCGTAGCGATTAATAATTAATGATTTTGAATCAATGTAATTAAAAAGTGATCTTATTGTCATTAAACATCCTAATACGATATCAGCTCGATCTTTAGAAAGTCCTTTTAACTCTTGACGATCTTTTAAAGTTAATGGAGCTAATAACTGATACATTTCTTCAAGGTTAGTGTCAGATAGGTGATACTGATGTTGTAACTTTAAAGAATCTCCTATTCGATTTCGATAGAGTTTACTGATCGTACGAATGGTACCACCAATTCCGATGACTGGAAGATGGATGGCATCTTTTAACCAGCTAATTTCCTCAAAGGTTTGTTTCATATGAGCATTAAATAATTTCTCTTTATCTTTGGTGAGTGATGAATCTAATTCAAAATTTTTAGTGGTGATGATTGCTCCAAGCGGTAGGCTAATCGCATGGATGAGCTGTTTTTGTTTAACGAGAACAATTTCCATGCTTGAACCGCCAATATCGATTTGTAGATAGTCTGATAAATCAATGGTGTGGTGAGTCGCTAAATAGCCATAGTAGGCTTCAAGTTCACCAGGTATTAATTCAATCGTGATATGGAGCTGATGTTGAAGTTGATGAATGATGTTTTCTGAATTTTTTAATCGACGCATTGTCTCAGTAGCAATTGCTTTGATATCAGTTACTTCTTCTACTTCACAAATGTGTTTAAAGTAGATTAGAATATCTCTTAATTTATAAAATCCCTCAGTTGTTAAATCTTTCTTGGAATCGATAAATTGACCCATTCGAAACTGAATTTTTTCTTCATAAGTAATATCAAAATAACGCTCAGAATAAAGATTGGCAATTAATAATTTGATAGAGTTTGATCCAATATCCATAATACCTAGTTTTTTCAAATGAATCACACCTTTTTTATTTGATTTTAATGAAGTTAATTGTCTGATGATTATATATTATAACAAATATTTGCGAAAGATTTCGTCAAAACTCATTAAGGTGAATGATTAATGAAAAATAGACAAAAATATAACAGATAATTAACATTTAATGTAATATTTAGTAGTAATGTCTGTCTAGGAATGAATAATAATCACGATATGATTGGGAGGTAGTGAGATGACACTGATGATGGATCAACCGAGTCATTTTTTAAATCGAGAGTTAAGTTTACTTGAATTTAATCAGCGAGTATTAGAAGAAGCGAAAAATATTCAAAATCCTTTATTAGAACGAATTAAATTTTTATCTATTGTCAGTTCTAATTTAGATGAATTTTTTATGGTTCGGATTGCCGGTTTGTATGATTTGTGTCAAGCCAGTGTTGTGAGTGAAGATATTTCAGGACGATTACCTTATAAGACATTGAGAGAGTCTTTAGAAAAGACTCGGCAATTAGTAAAAGAACAATATGAAACCTATGATTTGTTAATGGAAAGTTTAAAAGATAAAGGAATTTATCTAGTGACGTATGAACAGTTAGATGAAAAGACTAAAAAAGAGATGGATGACTATTATCGTCATGAAATTTATCCTGTTTTGACGCCGATGGTGATTGATCAAGCAAGACCATTTCCACTTATCTCAGATAAAACATTGAATATTGGATTGTTACTTAAAGAGAAACTAGATGGTGATTTAGTTTTTGCAACCATTCAGGTTCCATCTGTATTACCGCGACTTGTTAGGGTACCAAGTGAAGAGGGCATTTATCATTTATTATTAGAAGATTTGATTAAGGCAAAACTGTCTGAATTATTTAGTAGTCATTATGTCTTACATTCATCATGTTACCGAATTACTAAAAATGCAGCGATGCATTTAGATGAAGAGGATGCTGAAGATTTATTAGAGACCATTGAACAATCTTTAAAGCAACGTAAGTGGGGGGAGATTATTCGAATCGAAATAGAGGATGCTCCTCCGAGAGAAATGATTGAGATTTTAGAAAGTGAGTTAGAGATTGAAGAGGATTATGTGTTTCGTGTTGATGGGCCAATTGATTTAACCTTCTTATCTAAATTGTCTGGAATTAAAGGTTATGAAGAGTTAAAATTTGAAAAATTAAAACCTCTTTATATTCATGAATTAAAGGAACGGAATATATTTCAAGTGCTGAAGGAACGAGATGTTTTGTTACATCATCCCTTTCAATCATTTGATCCTATTGTTAAGATGATTCAAAAGGCAGCAGATGATCCGAAAGTTTTAGCCATTAAACAAACGCTATATCGCGTCAGTGGAAACTCACCGATTGTTGAAGCATTAGCACGGGCTGCTGAGAATGGGAAACAAGTGACTGTTTTAGTAGAGTTAAAAGCGCGTTTTGATGAAGAAAATAATATCCATTGGGCAAAGAAACTTGAAAAATCAGGATGTCATGTCATTTATGGAATGATTGGATTAAAGACACATTGTAAGATTTTATTAATCGTTCGTAAAGAGAAAACAGGATTGATGCGCTATGTTCATTTTGGAACAGGAAATTATAATGATGTAACGGCTAATTTCTATACGGATATTGGGATTATGACATCTGATATGCAGTTTGGGGAAGATGCGTCTATTTTATTTAATATGTTATCAGGTTATGCATCTGCACATGAGATGAAAAAAATTACGATTGCCCCTCATAAGCTTCGTCTTAAGTTTGAGCAGTTAATTAATCGTGAGATTGAACATGCGAAAAAGGGGAGAGAGGCTAAGATTATTGCGAAGATGAATGGGCTATATGATAAGCAAATGATTTTAAAGCTATATGAGGCTTCACAGGCAGGTGTGAAAATTGAGTTGATTGTGCGTGGTGTTTGTTCACTTCGTCCACAAGTTCCAGGGTTAAGTGAAAATATTACGGTACGAAGTATCGTGGGTCGATATTTAGAGCATAGTCGTATTTATTATTTTTATAATGATGGAAATGAAGAAGTTTATATTTCGAGTGCAGATTGGATGTATCGCAATTTAAGTAAACGGGTTGAGACAATGGGGATTGTTGAAGATAAAGAAATTTTGGAACAAATGAAGAAGATTTTAGAGTTATATCTTCAAGATAATACGAAGGCTTATGAACTCCAAGCAGATGGAAGTTATGTGAGAGTTCAGGATGAATTACATCAAGTACACGCTCAGTCTGAGATGGTGAAGTTGATGAAAGGCTCAAAGTCAAACCCCAAACGTTATGAAAGACTGATTCCAGTCGAACCTTTGGGTAGAACGAAATAAATCAATTTGAGCATCTTTTTCATTAAATGGAGAATAAAAAAAAGGAGATATCGAGTGGAATATCTCCTTTTTTCTTTGAGTCATTTTTAACGTTTATTATATATATAAATGGCATTAAATTTTTGGTGGCTAAACGTTTCACGCTAATATAGAAATTTGGGTGAGGAACGAATTTTGCTTAATAGTCTCATACTCAAAATATCAATAATCTTTTTCCTGTTAGAGAGGAATAAAAAGTAATGATTGAATCAGGTTAAGGTTAGCGATATGATTACTTTGTAAAGGGGTGGAAAGATGTTTAAAAATTTATGGCACAAAGATAAAGGCTTTGTGGTTGCGCTCGGGTTAGTTGGATGTTTAATATTAAGTGCTATTGGGTTTTATTTTTTGGGAACTGTGCCGATGACAGAACCTGTAGGCACTGAGATTGTCGTTCATCGAGGGGATAATCTAGAATCGATGATTCAAGTCTGGTTTAAATCATATATGGAAGGGTATGAATCTTTTTTAATTCCTGTTAAACAACAGATTAAGGGATATGAAGTTAAGTCGTATACGACATTAGAGACTGGAGATAACCCGGTCGTGCAAATTGATTTCACTATTTCTCCAAGAGTAAAGAATCAGGATTTAACATTAGCCTTTGAAGGATTTGAAGAAAAGGGTGAGATTCATTGTCAGTGGGTTTTATGGTTGAAGGAAAGTGTAGCACAAGAGGAGACATATGTCATCACTCGAGTTGGACGTCGGGCACAATATGATGCTGAGATTTACTATGAAAGTGGAGAACAGGAAAAAGATGAGTATGAGCAAGAATTTATTGAGGAGATTCCATATACACAAACCATGTATACGTACAAAATTGATAATGAAAAATGTTATGTGAGTTATGATGGAGGGCAGATGTGGGTAGAGGTACCGATAGATTTAGAAACTTTAGTTAAGGTTTCGGATGGACATTCATCTTATAATAAGCTGCAAGAGGGGAGTTATTTGATTTCTCCAAATAAAACAGCTTTTGTTTTTGGAGGAGCTTATAACGCAGAGGAAAAAGGATTTTCTCCATTAAAATTAATTTATTCGAATGATCAAGGACAGTCTTGGCAGACGAGTGTCATAAGTTCTGAGGTTTCAGGTGTTCGTGTGAAATTTGTAAGTTTTCCGACTTCATCTGTTGGATATGTTGTGGCGGCTTTTGGAAGAACAATGTCTCAGGAGGCACAAGCTATTTTTAAAACAGTAGATGGTGGTATAACGTGGGAATATTTTGGTTCTACTCCGCGCACGAGTTTATTACAAGCAGCGGGATTTATTACCGAAACGATTGGATTTTTTACATATCCTATTGTAGAGGGAGCTGATACAAACTTTTATCGCACGGATAATGGTTATATATACAGTGAAATTAATCTACCTGTCATTGAAGTTGATGGACTTACACCATTTGTTCAACCTGAAATTCCATACTTTGAAAATGATGAATTATATTTAATGGTTGGACAAGGACCAGATAGTGATTATAAAGGCGGACGATTAATGGCTAAATTTAAATCAAATGATTTAGGAATGACTTGGGAGTTTGTTGAATATGTTGAGCCACCAGTAACAGAAATTGGATAGGGGGAGATTAAAATGAAGTTAATTTATCAGGCAGCGAAAGAGGAAGATATTCCCTCCATTTTTGAGTTAAATAAACAATTAATCGATCAATATGAGGATGTTAAAATCATTGATTATGAGCAGGTTTTAAAGTGGGTATATCAAAAGATTGAAACCCATATTCAAGATTACCAAGTTATTTTTTTTAGGAACGAATAAAGTGGGGTATTTTTATTTGCATGATGAAGATGGCAAAATGGAGCTAGATGATTTATATATTTTAGAAACTTATCGTGGACAGGGAATTGGAAGTCAAGTTTTAAGAGATTGTTTGACACAATCAAAACAGAGAAAACGAAATCTTTTTTTATATGTGTTTTCTCAAAATAGGAGAGCCATTTCTTTATATCAATCATTTGGTTTTGAAGTGATAAAAGCGATAGGAAAAACTCGTTACATTATGGAAGTTGAGCTCATAAAATAAAATAGAATTGATGCGAAATTAAGATAGTCTTTTTGTAATTTTTGTGGAATTTAATGGGTTATATCTTAATTTTTAGATTCAAACATGCTAGAATATCTATAAATTTTAAATCTAAAGGAGAGAGTATAGAGATGGACCCGGAACCGAGTCATTTAATTTCACAGTTTATTTTGATTGGAGTGTTAACTGCTTTAAATGCTTTTTTTGCTTCAGCTGAGATGGCGATTGTTTCTTTAAATCGTAATCGGATTAAAATGCTCGCAGATGAAGGAAATAAAAAAGCAGAATTATTACTAGGGTTGTTAGATGAACCAAATAAGTTTTTATCCACGATTCAAGTTGGAATTACGTTAGCTGGATTCTTTTCTAGTGCTTCAGCTGCAACTGGAATTTCAGATATAATGGGAAAACAGTTGATGCAGATAGGAATTCCTTATGCAGGGGAAATTTCTTTGGTTGTGGTGACGCTCATTTTATCTTATTTTACGCTAGTATTTGGAGAGTTATATCCAAAGCGGGTGGCACTAAAAAAATCAGAAGCGATTGCTATGTTCGCTGTTAAACCGATTGTTATGATTTCTAAGCTAACGAGACCGTTTGTTAAGCTATTATCGTTATCCACTAATTGTTTAATTCGAATTAGCGGAATGAATAGTGATGACCTTGAGGAAAATGTCTCTCGTGAAGAAATTAAGTCATTAATTGAAGCGGGACAGGAGCATGGGGTCATAAATGAAATTGAAAAAGAAATGATTAATAGTATTTTTGAGTTTGATGATAAATTAGCTGAAGAAGTCATGACTCCTCGAACCAAAGTCTATTTAATTAATATCGACCAACCTCTCGAAACTTATATTGATGAATTATTAGAAGAAAAGTATTCTCGTATTCCGATTTATGAAGGAGATATCGATAATATTATTGGTGTCTTGTACATGAAAGACTTTTTTATGGAAGCTTACAAAGTAGGGTTTGAAAATGTGGATATTAGACAGATTATGCACAAACCTTATCTGATTCCAGAACGAAAAAATATTGATCAGCTATTCAAAGAACTTCAAAAATCTAAACATCATTTAGCTGTCTTAATTGATGAATATGGTGGTTTCTCAGGAATTGTTACGATAGAGGATTTAATTGAGGAAATTATGGGGGATATAAATGATGAATACGATGAAGATGAACCTGACATCAAAAAAATTGATAATGAAACGTATTTAGTCGATGGATTGATTAGTATTAGGGATTTAAATGAAAGATTACATTTACAATTAGACGAAGAGTGTGAAGATTATGATACGTTAGGTGGATTATTGATTAATTTAATCGGTTATATCCCAACGGAAGAAGATCACCAAGTCATCGAATATCAAAATATTGTCTTTAAAATTGATCAGATTAAAGAAATGCGTGTCCAGAAAGTAAAGGTATTACTTCCTGAATCGGTAGAAAAAATTAGTGCATAATAAAAAAATCTCCTATTGCTTTCAAAATAAAGTGTTAGGAGATTTTTTTTATTTTCTTCATCTATAAAATATGATACACTTTATGTAAGCGTTTTAAATATAAAGGTGAAATTTTTAAAAATTTTTGGGAGATAAACGTATCATGAAATAAAGGTTTCATTATTGATTCATTTTTGTTATAATAGTCGAAATACCTTGGGAAGACTAGTACTAAAATGAAATATAATTAAAAAGACAGGAGGTCATTTTATGACTAAAATTGCAGCATTTTTTGATATAGATGGAACGATTTATCGAGAAGGGTTAATTACGGAGGTTTTTAAAAAAATTATTAAATATGAATTAATTGAAGAAGATGTTTGGCATAACGAAGTCAAGCCCGTCTATTTAAAATGGGACCGACGTGAAGGAGACTATGATGAGTACTTATTGAAGATGGTCGATGCTTATAAACAAGCTATTTTAGGAGTTAGTAAAGAACATATCGATCACGTTGCACAAAAAGTCATTAACCAAAAAGGTGATCGTATTTATACATTTTCTCGTGAGCGTATGAAATGGCACAAGGAGCAAGGTCATATTGTGATTGCTATTTCAGGTTCGCCAATTGAATTAGTTAGTAAAATGGCGGCTAAATATAAAATGGATGATTTCAGAGGGACGATTTATGAAACGGATGAAGCAGGAAGATATAATGGTGAAGTGATTCCAATGTGGGATGCGGTTAGTAAGCAAAAAGCACTTCGTGAGTTAGTTGAAAAGTATGATATTGATTTAAGTCAAAGCTACGCCTATGGAGATACGACAGGGGATTTAACAATGTTCCATCATGTTGGAACACCATATGCGATTAATCCAACAAAAGAATTAATGATGAAGCTAATGGAAGATCCTGAATTAAAAGAAAAAATTAATGTGATTGTTGAGCGTAAGGATGTTAAATATAAATTAGATTTAAATCATATTGAATTAATTTAAGGATAAATGAGTAGGGACCGTGATGATGATTAAACATATTATTTGGGATTTTGACGGCACACTATTTGATTCCTATCCGGGAATGGTCAATGCCTTTTTAAGAGCATTAAAAAAGTATGAAATTGAAGCTGAGTATGATGAGGTTTTAAAGCTATTTTTGAATTCTGAAAAAACAGCCGTTCAATATTATCAAAATCAGTTTTTATTAGGTGAAGAATTAACTGAGGTATATCAAGATGAAAAAAGTCACATTGATTTATCAAACATGTTACCATTTCCATATGCTAAAGAGGTTTGTCAAAGAATTAAAGAGGCGGGAAGATATAATTACATTTTGACGCATCGAGGGAGTACTACTTACGACATTTTAAGAAAGAATGGAATGGTCGAGTTATTCACAGAGATCGTGACAAAAGATAATCAATTTGCGCGAAAACCAGATCCTGAGGCAATATATTACTTACTAGACAAGTATCAGATTCATCCAAAGGAAGCGATGATTGTTGGAGATAGAGAAATTGAAATTCTTCTAGGACAAAAGGCCAAGGTTAAAACTTGTTTTTATGAAAGTGGAAATAGAGAACCTGAATTGCAAGCAGATTATCGTGTGAAATCTCTTGAAGAGGTATTAACTATTTTAAATATTGAAAGTTAATCAAAAGGCTAGTTACCACAGGGATAGGTAACTAGCCTTTTGATATTTAGCCTTTTACAATTAAAACTTCAAATGGTTTTAAAATAAAGTTTTGGTGGATATCTTTATCAGTATCTACGACAGTGTAATGAGTTGGTAAAGCCTCTACTTCTACTTCATGGTTGTTAAAGTTTTGGATGAATCGATAGTTATCACGCGTTGAAACGATCACTCCTTTAGGAACATTGAAATCAGGAATCGTTGATAATTCAAGTTCCTGTACTAATTGAGAGTAGAAGTCATGGTAGAATGATTCTTCAAAACGAGTTGCGATATAGAACGCTTGTCCTTTACCGAAATGATTTAAGGTTAGGGCAGGCATTCCTTTGTAGAAGTCTTCATTGTATTTCATTAACGTTTGTGCGGTACTTGGGATGACTAAGTCACAAAGTTCTGATGAGGTGTAGCAGTCTTTTTCTGTTAACCAATGAGATGAGATAGAAGAAGCACTGTTGGTTTCTCCATCAAATAATCCATCAATTTCTTCACTGCGAAGACCCACAACCTCCATTAAACCGTGAGGGGTTCCTTCAAGGAAGCAAAGATCAGTTTCATTCACGATGCCACTCCAGTAAGTAGTCACGAGTGTTCCACCATTTGCAACGAATTCTTTAATTTTATTTTCAAATCCATATTTAAGCATGTACATCATCGGAGCGACAAATACTTTATATTTTGAGATATCACAGCTCATATCCACGAAATCAACTGGAATTCCCATTTCATAGAATGCCTTATAGTGTTCTTGAACCGTTTCTTTATAGTGCATTCCGATATTACGAGGTCCTTGCATATCATCGATTGCCCAGCGATTATCCCAATCGAATAAAATGGCAACCTCAGGATGAGTATTGGTTTTTAAAATATCTGATAATCCTTTTAGACGGGCCCCTAGCTCTTTGACGTCATTGAATACTCGTGTATCACTTTTTCCATAATGGTCGACTACCGCACCATGGAATTTTTCCGATGATCCACGGCTCTTACGCCACTGGAAGTATTGAACAGAGTTTGAACCGTGAGCAACAGCTTGCATAGAAGAAAGCATATGCATACCAGGTTTTTTTAGTTTCGCGACATTTTGCCAGTTTGTCATACTTGGCGTGCTTTCCATTAATAAGAAAGGTTCATTTTTAATTGAGCGCATAATATCATGCATCATAGCTGTATCGCAACCGATATTTAAATCACTTGATGTTGCTTTATGCCAAACCGGGTAGCTATCCCAAGAAACGATATCAATTTCATCTTTTAAATCAAAGTAATTGATTCCAAAGAAATAATACATCATGTTGATGGTTGTTGGTAATTTTGGATTAAATGGTTTAACACTATCACGCTCGTGACGAATAAAATCAATTGTTTGATCGCTAACGAAACGATTCCAATCTAAGTTTAAACCATGAACCATCATTTCACCATGTGGTGCGGGACTTTCGATTTGATCCCAAGATGTATAACGATGACTCCAGAATGTTGTCCACCAGGCATCATTAATAGCATCTAATGTTTTATATTTTTCTTTTAACCAATTTCTGAATGCTTCCTGGCAAAGTGGACAATGACATTCACCACCGTATTCATTTGATAAGTGCCATAAAATAACACCCGGATGATTGGCAAAACGTTTTGCTAACTCTCCATTAATTTGTGCCACTTTATCACGGTAAATAGGTGAAGTGTAACAGTGATTATGACGAAGTCCAAATAAGTTACGGACACGATTTTTTTCAACACGTAAAACTTCTGGATATTTTTGTGCTAACCAGTTAGGTCGTGCTCCACTTGGTGTAGATAAAATTGTATAAATTCCATTTTCATATAAACGATCAATGACATTAGCCATCCAATCGAAGTTATAAACACCTTCAACTGGCTCTAGCATTGCCCAAGAGAACATCCCGATACTAACGACATTACAGTTCGCTTCTTTCATTAATTCAATATCTTTAGCTAAGATATCAGGACGATCTAACCATTGTTCTGGATTATAATCTGCTCCGTGTAAAAAGTCCCCAAAACTAAATTTTAAAGTTTCCATTTTAATTTCCCCTCACTAAAAATTTAACTTATATAACAAGATATTAACAGATAACCATATTAAATTATAGTAAAAATTAATAAAAAAATATAAAAAATAAACCGTTTTCTAAATACCTGTTTTTATATAGCAAAATAGATGTTCTTATGACGAAAAGTGCGAATTTCTGTTGTCGAAAAGAGGAAAAATCATTTTAGTTATAGAATTTATTTTTTCTTTTTTAATTGAACGAAAATCGTCCCTAAAACAGCAAGAACTAAAACGATACCGCCAATCACAATTGGAATAATTCCTGACGATGCTTCAAGCGATAACTCAATCGTTGTTGTTTCACTTGGGAGGACATCAACTGCTGTAATGACGGACTTGAATCCAGATTTACTTACTTTTACTTCTGAAGTTTTTGAAGATTCTACATTTGTTAAGAAGAAGCGTCCATACTTGTCAGTTGAGCGAGTGACTTTCTCTTTTCCAACGGTTAGGATAACGGTCGCATCCGTTAAAATATTGCCTTCTTCATCATAGACAATACCTGAAATCATCCCTTCTGTACTTCCTTCAGATGTATCCTTAAATGATTTTAGAGCAGGCAGTGCTTTTCCTTCAAAATCAAATAAAGTCGTGTTTGAAACAACGTTGTTTAAAGCCATGTCCTGGCTTCCATCTTCTGCGGCACCGCGAATCATTGCCCAGCCAACACCCTCATGATTAATCATCACTGGGTCCCAGTATAAATCTCCAATCACCCAGTTATTTTCAATGTTTCGAATTCCATTAAATAATTCATCTAAAAATTCTTTTTGTCCTTGTGGTGAGGCATCATGACTTTCAGGTCCATTTGTAATTAATTGTCCCGGTTTTTTATCGGCCGTAACAGGGTACCATTTATATCCTGTCTCCATAATCACAATTTTCTTTTGATACTTTTCACCGAGCATCTCAAACCAAGGCATCACATCTTCAACCGTTACCTCTGACCAAAATGGGTAGTATGATGAACCAATAATATCATAGTTCACCCCATATTTTTCACACTCATCAAAGAAATAAAAATAGCGATCGTCATCTCCTGCCTCGTCTAAGTGGAGAATGACTTGTGTATTTGTCGAGACTTCTTTAACAGCTTTATAGCCGGCATTTAGAAAGCGCGCTAGATTTTGAAAATTCACAACATTCCCATACGGATATAAAATTCCATATTGCATCTCATTTCCAAGTGAAATATATTCAGGCGTCGTCCCTTGATCCGCTAACGCTTGCATCACTTCTTTTGTATAGTCATAAACTAACGTCTCTAATTTATCAACCGCTTCTTTATCTGACATTCCTTCAATCGCTTCACGCCAATCGGCAGGAATTTCTTGATTTGCAGCATTTGGCCACCAGTCACTGTAATTTAATGTCACTTCAATTGCCATACCAACGTCTTTTGTACGCTTTGCACTTTTTAATAAATCTTCAGTATTTTGATACCCATCTGGTAGATAGTATCTAGGACTTGATTGTGATAAAAAATCACGTCCGACATTATTATGAGTACGGAGCCTGGCGAAGTTAAATCCATTCTCAGCTAAAATATGAAAAACATCCCGTGCATTTCCATCTTCATCAAAGTAAACTCCTCCGAGATCTTCAATAAAGTTAACCATTGTCAGGTCTCCGCCTTTTAACATGCGATACTCAGTATCCTTTTTCTGTAGGGATACCTCATCATAGTTTGACCAAGTGCCTGGTAGACCATTTGAGTAAATTCCAATGGTTGCTTCATTATTTAAAACTTCAAAATCTAATATAACTTTAATAAAGTCATCAGAGACAGGAATGCTTGTTCGTGCACCATTATTGGCGTAAACATAGTGTTCTTCTTGACCACCACTACTTGAAGAATAAAGTTCTAAACGATAAAATCCATTTTCAAGTCCAGTGATTGTTTGTTCGGTGCGAACTTCATAATCCTGATTTGAGAAATAATTTAGACTTGATGAGTCGTTGTATCCCCATGCGTTGCTAATACTAGCAGCCGTAGAATCCCCCTCGATTTGCCAGTTGTTCAAAGCATCATTGAAGCTTGAATTGCTAACTAAATCATTTTCTGCTAAGGCTGTTACACCAAAAATAGATGTACTACAGATTGCAGCTAGCATTACTTTTTTACTCTTATTTAGTAAGTACACTTGATTTCCCCCTCTTACGTTTTAAAAACGCTATCACTTTTAATTTACCATATATAGCTAAGTTTATCTACTAAAATAAAGTCGTAATATTACTAAATAAATAGGTTGATATTATTAAATTTATTTTCAATATTGGGACTTGTATCAACAGATAAGATATTTTATAATAATAATCGATAATAAATGATATGAAATGAGAACAAAAGCGGGTGAGATAGTGTTTTTACAAGAGCGATTAGATAAAATTGAGGAACTATTATTGATTGAGGGAAAAGTTTTAGTTCGAGATTTAAGTGAACAATTTAAGGTTTCAGAAAGCATGATTCGAAAAGATTTGCAAATGCTTGAAAAACAGGGGCGCTTAAAGCGAACATACGGAGGTGCTATTAGCATCCGTCCACTCGTTCACGATCAGGGAGTTAATACTCGAATGCATCATGATTTAGATAAAAAAGAGCTAATTGCTAAACGTGCGATTCCATTTATTAATGAAGGAGAAGTTATTTTTTTAGATATTTCAAGTACAAACTTTGCTCTCGCTAAACAATTATCTAAATTAAATAAACGTTTAACGATTGTGACAAATATGATTGAAATCCCCCCTTTATTTTCAGCTAACATATTTGTTGAAGTTATTATGGTTGGTGGTCAATATAATGCGACACTTGGTGGGATGATTGGGGCCCTTGCCAATGAGCAAATTGCGATGTGTAAATTCGATAAAAGCTTTATCGGTGTTGGTGGAATTAATGTGGATGAGAACTTTATTAGCAATTTTAATGCGGAAGAATCGATAACGAAGAAAACCATTATTAAATCATCTAAGGAAGTTTTCGTCCTAATAGAAAATGAAAAGTTTAACCGTGATGGATCTTATCAATTTGCGACGTTACAAGATATTACGCATCTCATGACGGATGCTAAGTTAGAAGGGCGTATTAAAGAAAAATTAGAACAAACAGGTCTTAACATTAGCTGTGAATAGGAGAGGGATTATGATTAAATTTATTGCGACTGATATGGATGGGACTTTATTAAATAGTCAAAATGAAATTCACCCATCATTTTATGAAACATTTAAAAAGTTAAAGGAAAAAGATATTATTTTTGCGATTGCAAGTGGACGCCAATACTATAACCTAGCCAAACGTTTTGAAGAATTAAAGGATGATTTAATGTTTATCGCAGAGAATGGAACGTTTGTGATGTATAAAGGTGAAGAGGTATTAATTAACGCTTTAGACAAACAAGTCGCCAAAGAATTAATTGAAGTGGGACGTCAAATTGATAATGCTTATATTATTGTCTGCGGAAAAAAGGCAGCCTATATTGAGAATACAGATGAAAGATTTGTGGAACAAGTTCAAAAATATTATGAAAGTCGTCAAGTCGTGAAGAGTTTTGATGAAGTGGACGATGATATTTTAAAAGTAACGATTTGCGACTTCTCAGGCTCAGAAAAAAATGCGTATCCATATTATAAAGATTATTATGAAACCCAACAGGTGTCGGTATCGGGCGAAATCTGGTTAGATATTACTGCTAAAGGTGCTAATAAAGGATATGCGATTGAACACGTTAAAAAATTATTTAAGTTAGAGCATGAACAAACGGCCGCCTTTGGGGATTACTTGAATGATTTAGAGATGATGCAAAGTGTTTACCATAGTTTTGCGATGGCAAATGCTCACGAACAGTTAAAACAAGTTTCAAGATTCATGGCGAAAAGTAATGATGAGAATGGTGTTGTCGAAAAGATTGAAGAATTACTTTCAATGATGGAATAAGTTAAAATCCTCTAGTTAAGCAATGATAGGTGGCATTGCGACTAGAGGATTTTTTTGTAGAAAATACAATAATCTTAAGAACTTCTTAAGTAATATCTTAAGATTATTTTGTTAAGATAAAGGTACAAAAAAAGTAAGAATTACTTTCGAAGTTAATTAGAGAATAAAGTGGAGGTTATGATGGTGAAGAAGAAAAAAATCGTTATTGGGGTGGGAGCTAGTCTTCTTACACTCATGCTAATAGTAGGCGTTATGAAATTTAATTCACAACCAGAAGTGGAACCGCAAATGCAATTTCAAAATACATATGTTGTTCCAAATCAAAAGAAAGTTATTTTATCAGGAAGTGTGATTCCATCACAATATACGACGTTCACAAAGGATGTGACGAAAGGTGAAGAAATGACGATTAATGTGAGTCATGGAGATTCAGTTCAAGTTGGTGATGTGTTAATCACTTATCATAATGCTGAAATCACGAGTCAAATTAATGATTTAAATGAACAGATTGCGACATTGAATGCTAAGAAAGCAAAATTATCGAGTGAAGGGACACCTGCAGCAAAGTCGGTGAATAAACAAATTAAATCGATTGAGGACCAAAAGTCAAAATTACAACAAGAAACTAAATCTCAAGTGAATCAGATTTTAAAGAAACTTGATGAATTAGTAAAACAAAAAAATGAGTTAAACCCAGATGATGAGAATGATGCCGCATTAGTGGCAGACCTTGACGCTCAAATTGAAAGCTGCTATGTTCAAAAGAATGAATTAGAATATAATTTACCCGGACAAGTAGCAGAATTTGATACACAGATTAGTGATTTAAGAAGTCAGCTAAGCGATGAAGATCAAGAAACATTTAATAGTTTAGACGAGCAAATTAACACGCTAGTTAAAGAAAAAACAAAACTTGAAGAAAAAGAATATATCAAAGAAGTTGCTCCATTTAGTGGTGTTGTTTCACTTGTTGAAGATTCAAGTTCAGAAAATCCAGTTGTTTTAAAGTTAAAGAGCCCTGATTTTTATGTCACAGCATCAGTTGGAGAAAAGGATTATGCGAAGATCAGTGTTGGAATGGAAGCTGAGACCTTATTAATTGCGACGAATAAAACGGTGAGTGGCAAAATTACCTTTATTGATGAAGATCCACTTCAAGCGACAAATACTTCAGGTACTTCAACATCATCGACGTATCTTGTAAAAGTTAGTTTAGATGATCAATCTGAACTCGTGAATGGGTATCAAGCTCAAGTTTCTATCAAATTAGCCGATCAATTAATTAGTATTCCAACCGAGGCGATTGTAGTTGAGGGTGATAGTCATTATGTTTATGTAGAAAATGGGGGAGAGTTTGCCAAACAAAAGATTGAGGTTGCAGGAGAAGAACAAGGCTATACAAAAGTTAAATCTGGATTAAAAGAAAAGGATGAGATTTTAATCAACCCAAGTGAAGGTGAAACTAGTGAGTAATTTAATTGAATTAAGAAATATTCAAAAGTATTATGATGTGGGAAAAGATAAGCTACATGTTTTAAAGTCAGTGAATTTGAACATTGAAACAGGTGATTTTGTTGTCATTATGGGGAAATCAGGAGGTGGGAAATCGACGTTATTAAATGTCCTTGGTCTTTTAGATCGATTTGAGGAAGGTGAGTATATCTTTGATGGTAAAGATGTCACGCATTTAACTGAAGTTGAACGATCTCATTTTAGAAATCGAAATATTGGATTTATCTTTCAACAGTTTCATTTAATTGGAACGTTAACAATTGGACAAAATATCGAATTACCGCTTCAGTATGACAACAGACTTGGAAAAAAAGAGCGACTTGAAAGAGTAAAACACCAACTTCAAATGGTCGGCCTTTTAGAAAAAATAAATCAGTATCCACATGAATTATCGGGGGGACAGCAACAACGTATTTCGATTGCTCGTGCCCTAATTAATGAACCACAACTAATTTTTGCAGATGAACCAACAGGGGCTTTAGATACAAATACAAGTAATGAAATTATGAACATTTTATATAATTTAAATCAAGCAGGAAAAACAATCGTCATGGTGACACATGACCCTGATTTAGTGAAGTATGCCTCTAAAGTCATTTACCTGCGTGATGGGGTATTCAAAGAAGAGGTGATGTCATGAATTTAATTAATATTATTCAAGGAGCTTTGATTAATATTAAGGCGAATAAAGTCCGCGTATTCTTGACGATGATTGGAATTATTATTGGGATTAGTTCTGTTGTTGTTATTTTAGCAATTGGTGATGGGGTAAAGGCCTACTTTGCTGAGACGACATCTGAACTTGGGGGAAATAAAATTGAAGTCAGTTTTTATCCGAATAATTATGACGATTTGGCAACGATAAAGCCAATCACAGATGATGATATCCTTATGATTGAAGAAATTAAAGGTGTTAGCAAAGCTGAAATTAATAAAGATTTTTATGGAGAATCTTCTTCAGATAGTTCTCCTACTTACCTATCAGGATCGGCTAGTATCTTTGGACAAAGTACATCGATTTTTGCCGAAGCATATGAAAATTATCCAGAGCCAGAACTTGCGGCAGGAAGATATTTTGAGAGTAGTGATGTTTTAAATGATGTTATCGTCATAACTTATCAAAATGCATTAAGTTTATTTAGCAGTCCAGAAGAGGCTATTGGAGTCGCGATCGATATAAATTCAACCATGTATGAGATTATCGGAGTACAAGCTAAACCAGCTAGTATCTTCGATTGGAGTTATGATTTAGTTCAACAGGCTTCACTTGATCGAACCCCTGTTACTTTAGTGGATGAGGCAGAGTTTGCGCCTAGAAGTGCCTATATCTATATCGAAAATGGTTTTGACTACGATGCCGTGATCAGTGAGGTTATTAAGTCACTTGAAGAAGCGCATGAAGGAATTAATGGAAGCTATGAATCTTGGAATCCAGGTGATATGGTTAAAGAAATGAATGAGATGATTTCAGCGATTACCCTGTTTATTGCTTTTATTTCGGCGATTTCATTACTTGTAGGTGGAATTGGTGTCATGAATATCATGTACGTTTCGGTAACAGAACGTAGACGAGAAATTGGAATTCGTCGTGCCATTGGAGCAACTCCAAATTCTATTCTGTTACAATTTCTATTTGAAGCAATGTTTGTGACATTAATCGGTGGGATTATCGGGATTTTAACTGGTTTTGTATTATCTCAGATCGTTGGATTATTCTTACCATTTACTCCAGTTTTATCACTATCTGTCTTTGTTGGGGCTTCTTCAACTTCGATTATTATCGGAATTATATTTGGAATTGTTCCAGCCCGTAAAGCTGCAAATTTAGAACCAATTAAAGCAATTTATAACTAGATATAAAAAATCAACCAGCTACTGGTTGATTTTTTATTTGATGTGTGTACGGAAATATTGGAAGACATAACAGAGAAAACAAAATTCAATGACTTGTAATCCCATGAGTAACGCAAAAAATCCTGAGAAGAAACAAGTGAGAATATATAAGATAAGCCCAACGATTGCCATGATTAAGTAAACTTGTTGGTATGTTTGAATATCGAGTGATTCAGTTTCATCAGCTGCTGCTTTTATAATCAGGTAGAAGATAAAAAATTGAATGAGTAGTAGAGCGATAATCAGTATATAAGCGTATGTAGAGTTGTTTCCAATTAAATTATAAAATCCTTGTTGTAACAGTTCAAAGCAGGCTAGTCCGATACAGAGATATTTAGACAATTCAAGACCTTTATTTTGTTTATGTTGAGTCAAGAGATGGGTTCCAGTCACGATTAATAAGTAACCTGCTATGTTAACAAGCCATCCAACCAATGGTAGATTAAGATAAATGAAGACCATTCCAATTAAAATAAAAGTATAGGCTTTTTTCATTGTACTGACCCTCCTTTGTTAATGATAGTGTATTCTTATGCTAATTGATAGTTGTCAGTTATCGTGACTTTTATACCGATTATCGGCGAATTCTTTATGATTTTTACCTTCTTTATAAACTTGAGCTTTAGAGGGGAGCAAAGGCCCTGTCAAAAGTAGAACTGGTAATTGATGAATACTTTATGATATAAATAGAATAAGAAAGTTGAAGATTTAAGATGAAATGATTTAAAAGGATAAGGTTGATTGGGTATATACTATTGGTTAGAGTGTGATAAGGGAGGTTTTTTTATGAAGGACTGTATAAGTAAGAAACAAAAAGAGGAAATGATTTCAAAGCTTCAAACCTATTTTTTAAAAGAACGTGATGAGGAGTTAGGACACTTATCGGCAGAATTAATGCTCGATTTTTTGATTGATACAATGGGGCCACATTTTTATAATAAAGGGTTAGAAGATGCGCAGCGATATATGATCGAACGCGTAGATGAATTACTAGATTTACAAAAGTGAATCCCCTAGGCTAAGAAGTGTTAGCTCTTAGCAATCCTCAATAGCTAGGGCTTCATAGCCCCATCCTAGAGAAGCTATGTATCCACAATAGAGGGGCAATAAAAAATGAAGGCCTGAAATGATATTAAAGAAAAATGAATGTAGTTTTTAAAAATTCTTTACGACTAGGGGAGTTTCTCGTTTATAAGTAGTTATAGGGTCAGGTATTCGATGGTTTATGAATAAGTTTGCTGAAAAATTATTAGAAATATAAATGTATTAGGAGGCATAGAGATGTCACAGACAATTCAATTAGGAAAGTATAGACATTTTAAAGGGCAGGAGTATGAAGTATTAGCTATTGCTAAACATTCAGAAACTCTTGAAGAAATGGTTGTGTATAAAGCCTTATATGGTGAATTTGGTACTTGGGTACGTCCGGCTAGT
>NZ_AEXQ01000137.1:0-8778 GCF_000191865.1 Turicibacter sp. HGF1 | reverse complement strand
TTTTTTATTAGCTAATTTCAACATCAGCTGGTTGAATCGTTGTTTTTAAATCTAATGTTTGTTGTTCACGAACAACCGTTAATGTGATTTCATCACCTTCACGGAAATCATATAATTTTTTTCTAAATGCCATTGCGTCATCAACTGAATCACCATTAATCGCTGTTACCACATCACCAGCTTTAATTCCCATTTGTTCAGCAACACCACCATCAAATACTTCATAAATGAAAACACCTGTTTTTTGATCAGTTGAAATATTTAAAATCTCTTTTAAACGATCTGGAATCATACTCATATCTTGAATATAAACACCAAGTTGTGGACGGCGAACTTCACCGTAAATTTCTAAATCATTAATAATTGGAAGTGCAACATACGTTGGAATCGAGAAAGACATCCCCTCAACCGAACTTGTTGCAATCTTCATTGAGTTAATCCCAACTATTTTACCATCTAAATTGATTAAAGCTCCACCACTGTTACCAGGGTTAATCGCCGTATCTGTTTGTAAAACAGTCATTTCCCAATCATCATATCCGTCGCTATTTAAATCAACAGAAACCGTACGATCCTTACCAGAAACAATTCCTGATGTTGCAGAACCTGCAAAGTTTAATCCTAAAGGATTCCCAATTGCAATGACCGTTTGCCCTACTTGTAAATCTTCAGTACTACCAAACTCAGCTACTGCATCAACTGTCACATCAGAAACTTTTAATACTGCTAAATCTGTATAAATATCGCTACCTAATAACTCGGCTTCAGAACGATTACCATTCGAGAACACAACCTCAAAATAATCACCGCTATCTACAACGTGTTGATTCGTTACAATATAAGCCGTATCTCCTTCAGCTTTATAAATAATTCCTGATCCCTCACCTTGTGTACGGTTATTTGCAAAATTAACCACACCAACAATAGCAGGCGATACTTTTTGAATTGCTTCAATGCGTTGAGATTCTTGAGTTACTACTTCACGTTCTACAACTTCTTGAATAATATTTTGATTATTATTATCCGTTGTTTGAGTCGTTCCTGTATTTCCCCCAACGCTCGCTTTATCATAATAGAAGTTCGCAATAAAGAAAACACTCCACGCCGTTACTAAAACAACTAAAGATGTGTATAAAACCTTATTCATTTTCATTCTACCATCCACCTTTCAATAAATTATCCGATTTTAAATAAAGCACAGGCATTTGCCATCGTCTGCTGACAAACTTCTTCATAAGGCACTTCTTTAACTTCAGCGATCTTTTTAGCCACCAATGAAACATAAAAAGGTTCATTCCGCTGCCCACGATGTGGATGAGGTGTTAAATAAGGCGCATCCGTTTCAATCAATAAATGTTCAAGTGGAATTTCACGAGCAACCGACTGTGGCTTTTTCCCATTTGTAAAGGTCACAGGTCCTGCTAATGAAATTTTAAAATTCAACTTAATGAACTCACGTGCTGTTTCAACACTTCCACTATAACAATGCATCACACCACCTACTGACGCAGCATCATACTGTTTCAAAATCTCAAGCGTATCTGCAATCGATTCTCGCGTATGAATCACAAGTGGCTTGTTCACTGACTGTGCTAAATGAATCTGGCGAATTAACACTTCCTTTTGAACATCATGTGGAGACGTCTCCCAATAATAATCAAGACCACATTCTCCAATCGCTACCACACGAGGATGCATCGCCTGTTTGGATAACTCCTCAAATAACTCATCCGTTAAATAAATTGCATCAACCGGATGCCACCCAACAGCTGCGTAAATAAAATCGAATTCTTCGGCTAACTCAATGGCTTTTTTGTTCGTTCTCGCATCAAACCCCACGACTAACATCTTTGAGACACCTTCGTCTTTGGCACGTTCGATTACTTCCATTAAATCTTCTTCAAACTTCTTATCATTTAAATGTACATGTGTATCAAAAAGCACATTATCACCTATCTTTAACCTCAAAATCACTCTTCATAGTTTCCTCATTACACACCCTTATCATACATGAATTTTCAGGGGATTTTATGATATTTATTTATAAAATATGTAAAATTTAGAGTGTCGTTTTCATTATATCAAAATCAGGTTAAATTTAGGTTAAATTTCCAATAAAAATATTAGGTTTTTCCTTTGAGCTATACCTCTATTAAACACAATCTTGCTTAAAATAATATTAAATCTCTATCTTATTTTGAAAAAATAAAGTCATAAATTTTCAAATAATGAAAAATAAAATAACAATCTGACCGTTTTCATCGTGTATTTCTTGAAAACTGACAAATATCAGCCTAAAATAGGATCAATTTCTCGAAGTTTGTAAACTCCAATAAAAAAATTCCAATCAGATAAACTGATTGGAATCATAGTCAATCTTCAATCCATTGGGCTAACTCTTCAGACGTTGCTAACACCGAATGCGTTTCACTAATTTGATGTTTTACCCCTTTTGAATAATCCACAGTATCTGAATCATATATCAAAATCTCTCGTGTCTTTTCATAAATCGGATCAGGATTTGGAATTGCTGATAATAATGATTTCGTATACGGATGAATTGGATTATTAAAAATATCTTCTCGTGTTCCAACCTCAACTAAATAACCTAAATGCATAACTCCTATTCGATTTGAAATATATTTGACCATCGATAAATCATGCGCAATAAACAAATAAGCAATCCCAGTCTCCTTCTGAATCTTTTTCATCAAATTAACCACTTGTGCCTGAATTGAAACATCAAGAGCACTAATTGCTTCATCTGCAATAATCAGCTTTGGCTCCATAATTAAGGCCCTTGCAATTCCAATACGCTGACGTTGACCACCAGAAAATTGATGGGGATAACGATAGGCATGATCACGGCTGAGTCCAACCTTATCAAGCATCTTAAATACCAGTTCATTGCGCTCTTCTTTTGACTGATATAAATGATGCACATCAATTCCTTGAGCAATCAAATCAAGTACCTTTTTACGTGGATTAAGAGACGCCATCGGATCTTGAAAAATCATTTGCATATTCGTTCTTAAATGCTTCTCATCCGCTTTGCTTAACTTTCCTGAGATATCCACACCATCAAAAACAATTTTTCCTGAAGTTGGTTCATATAAACGAATAATCGAGCGTCCCGTCGTTGATTTCCCGCTTCCACTTTCGCCAACCAAACCAAACGTTTCCCCAGGATAAATCTCAAAGTTAAGCCCATTCACAGCCTTTACTGTATAATGCTTATTAATTTTAAAATGTTGCGATAAATTCTCTACTTTTAATAAAGGTTCCATTACTGACCACCTCGCTTCATCTTCTCAATCCGACGTTTTAACGCTTCGGGCATCTCAACGTGCGGTGCTCGCTCATCCATTAACCAAGAAGCTACACGATGCTTTCCTCCTACATTATACATAGGCGGCTCTAATCGATAGTCGATATGTAAAGCTACCGCGTTTCTTGGCGCAAACGCATCACCCTCAACTTGATTCAATAAATTTGGTGGAGAACCTGGAATTGTGTATAAGTACTCATCATCCGATTCTAAATCTGGAATCGATGACAACAATCCCCAGGTATAAGGATGTCTTGGATCATAAAAAATCTCTTCAACTGATCCCTTTTCAATAATCTTACCGGCATACATCACCGCAACATAATCAGCGATATTAGCCACCACCCCTAAATCATGGGTAATAAAAATAATCGCAACATTCGTTTTTTCCTGAATCTCTTTTAATAACTTCAAAATCTTGGCCTGAATCGTAACATCAAGCGCCGTTGTCGGTTCATCACAAATTAACAACTCCGGTTCACAAGCTAATGCAATTGCAATCACGACCCGTTGACGCATTCCACCAGATAACTGATGTGGATACTGTTTATAACGTTTTTCAGGATCCGTAATACCCACTATTTCTAACAATTCAATGGCTTTCTTACGAGCTTCATCCTTTGAAATCTTATAATGTTCTCGCATTCCTTCAATAATCTGATGCCCAATCGTCATAGTTGGATCTAAAGAAGTCATTGGATCTTGAAATACCATCGCAATTCGCTTTCCTCTAATATGCTTTTGCATCTGTTTACTTGTAAGTTGTGTCAAATCACGAGTCACCACTTCACCATCTCGGTCGTACGAAAAAAGAATGCTTCCCTTCTCAACCTGACCGTTCTCACTCAAAATTCCTAAAATAGCTTTCGTCGTAACTGATTTCCCACTTCCACTTTCTCCTACAATCGCTAACGTCTCCCCCTGATATAAATCAAGGCGAACCCCACGTATAGCACTTACCTTACCAGCTGTCGTTCCAAACGAAATCTCTAAATCACGAATCGATAACACTCGTCGTCTTTCACTCATATCCACCCCCCCTTACATATCTTTCATTTTTGGATCAAAGGCATCTCGAAGTCCATCTGCTAACATATTAAAACTTAACATTAAAATAGCTAAGACTACGACAGGAAACATCAACATATGTGGATAAGCAAGTAATGACTTAAATCCATCACTAATTAAAACTCCAAGTGAAGCCATTGGTGGTTGTAACCCAAGACCGATAAATGCTAAAAAAGACTCATAAAAAATAGCATTCGGAATCGAGAACATCGACATGATGATGACCTGTCCAAAAATATTAGGTAAAATATCCTGACGAATAATTCCAAACGTTTTTACCCCTAGTGTTCGAGAGGCAAGAATGTAGTCGAGTTCCTTAAGTTTTAAAACTTGAGATCTCACGACACGGCTCATGCCAATCCACCCTGTAATCAACAAAGCAATCGTAATCGACATAATCCCTGGTTTCATGATAATAACTAGTAAAGTAACGATAACTAAGTTAGGAATCCCACTTAAAATTTCAATAAAACGTTGCATATAGATATCAGTTCGTCCCCCAACATATCCAGAAATCATTCCATAAGTCATCCCAAACACCATATCAATCAAAACAGCAAGCGCTGCAATATACAAAGAAACTCGCGTTCCAATCCAAACACGTGTCCAGATGTCACGTCCAAGTGTATCTGTTCCGAAAAAATAATAGACATTTTCAAGTCCACGTTGTTCATATACATTCACACCATTATGTGTTCCATCAAAAATTCCTAATTTTTCGAGGAATGGAATACGTGGTGGCAAGTTCACATGATCCATCATAACCGAATCATATGCATGAGATGAAAGCATAGGCGCAAAAATAGCCATAATAAGTAAAAATAAAATGAAGCAGGCTCCCACTACAGCCCCCTTATTCTTTCTAAATCGATGCAGTACATCTCTCCAAAACGACTGTCCTTCGTAAACAATGTCAGTCTTCATCGCCTCATCTTGGAATACTAGTTCAAAATCATTTTGCAAAAAATCTTGATTATGATTCATGACTACCACCTTCTTTCGATAAACGGATTCTTGGATCAATTACTCCATATAAAATATCCACAACTAGCATCACACCAATAAATAAAATACTGTAAATGAAGGAAAGTGCAATGACGACATTGTAATCATTCACCTGAATCGCAGTCACTAAAAGACTTCCCATTCCTGGAATCGCAAAAATCTTCTCAACCACGAGACTGCCCGTCATTAAACTCACCATTAAAGGTGCCACGACTGTAATAACTGGAATCAAAGCATTTCGAAGCCCATGTTTAAACACAAGATGCATCTTCTTAACGCCTTTAGCTTCAACCAATAACATATAATCAGATTTCAAGACATCGACCATTTCAGAACGTAAAAACCTCGCCACGTTCGCAATAACAAACATCGATAAGGCAATGGTCGGTAAAATACTTGAAATCATCGGTTTACTCATGTTGTAGGTTATTGGAAACATTTTTAATTTATATCCTAGATAAAAGCAAAGTCCAAGTGCAAACACATAAGACGGTACACTTACCCCAATAACTGAAATAACGGTCGCCGTTGAATCTATCCACGTATTTCGTTTAAGTGCCGCCACTAATCCAAGACATAATCCAATAATAGTTCCAAGCACAATCGCTTGAAGTCCAATTCGAATCGTAATCATCACACGCCCACTAATTAACGTACTCACTGGGACATCTTTTTGGATTGCATAAGAAACCCCAAAGTCTCCATCTAAAATGACTAATTTCAAATAATTAAAAAATCGCGTAAAAATCGGCTGATCGAGCCCATACTTTGCATTTAGCAAAGCCAGTTGGCTCTCTGTTAGCTTCTCATCATTAAAAGGTGAGCCCGGCATCAATTCAAGCATTAAAAATAAAAATAGCAAAATCAAAAAAATGGTGACCACCGAAATCGCTAACCGCTTCAAGACATATTTCCACATCCCCATCACCCCCGTATAGATAGGTCTAGATAAGTTTTACACTGTAAAAACTTTAATTAGACTATAACCGCTCTTAATCATAAAAACTTCCGTACTAAGACCCCCTTCAAAATGGTAAAAAATATTACAGAGAGTTACCTCCCTGTAATATTTTTTGCTTAATCTTCTATACTTGCATTTCGATAAATAAATGGAACCCCTACTGAGTGAGTTTCAACACCTTTTAATTTTGGATTAATTAAATAGGTATTACCTTGTTGATAAAGTGGTGCTAAAGCTGCATCTTCACCAAGTAATATTGCTTCAGCTTCCTTCATCGCTTCCCAACGTGCTTCCACATCGTAAACTAAATCCCCTTTATCAATGCGTTCCATTAACGTATCGTACGCTTCACTTGAATAATTCGGATAATTATTCGTTACCCCTGTAATAAATAAATCTAAATAAGTCGTTGGGTCTGCATAATCTGGTCCCCATCGAGTTAATCCAAGTTCATAATCTCCTGTACGCATTAACTCAAGACGTTGTTTTTTCGGTTGAGATTTTAACTCAATCGTTAATCCAGGTAAATTTGTTTGTAACTCTGATTGAATGAACTCTGCACATTTTTTACTTGAATCAGTATCTTCAAATAATAATTCAAGTGTTAGGCTATCGATTCCAAGCTCAGCCTTTGCCACTTCCCAATATTCCCCTGCTTTAGCCGCATCATAAGCTAAATAAGTATCAGAAGTCTCACGGAAATCTTTAGCATCTGGTCCAGTCGCTAAGCTAACTGGCACAATAAAATCTGCAATAGTCGAACCATCATTTAACACTGTATCGGTTAATTGCTCTTTATTTACTGCTAATGCTAACGCACGACGTAAATTCACATTTTGTAATTCAGTCACTTCATGGTTTGGAGACATATACCATAAGTAACCTTCATGAATTAAATTGAACGCTTCATTATCTTTATAAAGATCCACAATTTCACCTGTTAAACGAACAATATCTAAGTTTCCAGATTCAAATTCAAGCGCTGCAGTTTGAGCATCTTTCATGATTTTATACTCAATGCCATCTAGTTGAACGTCATCTTTTGCATAGTAAGAATCATTTTTCTCAACTTTAAAACTATTACCTTGAATCCACTCTGTCATTTTAAATGGTCCGTTTGCAAGTAAACTTTCTGGACTTTGCGCATAATTACTTCCTTGCTCAGTGACGAACGCCTCATTTAATGGGAAGAATGATGGAAACGCCATAAGCTGTAAGAAAAATGGTACAGGTAATTCAAGCGATACTTCTAATGTATAATCATCTACCGCTTTAACCCCAAGATCTTCTAATGGTTTTTCACCTGCATTAATCGCTGCCGCATTTTTAACTGCTGCCACATCCATGATGAACGCATATTCAGAAGCTGTGGCAGGATCAACAAGTCGGCGCCAAGCATAAACAAAGTCATTCGCTGTAACAGGTGTTCCATTATCCCACGCAGCATCTTCACGTAGATGGAACGTATAAGTTAAACCGTCTTCTGACAGATCATAACCTGTCGCAATCGCTGGGACGGCACTTCCCGCTGCATCTAATGTGTATAACCCTTCGATGGTTGCGGCAATCACCTCAAATGATAACCCATCGGTTGCAATATGTTGATCCATTGATGCTAACTCAACATCTTTTGCAACACGTAACACATTGCTACTTGATTCTTCTCCCCCTGAACAAGCAACAAGTGTTACTGCACAACAAAATATAAAAGTTAAGACTCGCAACTTTTTCATAAGTTTCCTCCCCTTTCATACTAGTGTAATAACGGCTACAAATGTAGCCTCACTCCCCTTCATTAGCCCATAAAAATACAAAATTCAAGGAATTATAACATTTTCCCCTTCGCTAATCGAAGTATAATTCACTATATTCACAAGATTTACACATCATTCCTAGAAAACGCTATTAATTTTTCTTTTCCTACATAAAACCGTAAGAATAAATCTTATGACTGTTTAATATTTATTTAAGATTTTCCTCCATCCACAATGTGTTATTCCCCTATTAATCATCTATAGAGAAGCCATAGCTTAGACATTAAACTAAAAAGGTTGCCTTTCGGCAACTTTACATAATAAATATTCAGTCCATTACCTCTTATCACCCCAGCAGTTGAGGATAACTAAGAGTTCGTCCTTTGGACTCTCTACTTAGTCTGGGGACCCTCCCCAGCAGTTGAGGATAGCCACGATCTCAATTTGCCTTTATTTAATCTAAATTCATTCTATAACTTTTTATTGCCCATTAATTGCTATTAAAAAATAGTTCGCTAACCATACTTTATTTAATATCTCTTCGGCCTACAACCACAAATCACCCCAGCAGTTGAGGATTGTTCACTTCGTTCACTGCCGGGGGCCCCACTTTGTAAAGTAAAATAAAAAAGTAGTCTTACGTCGACTTTATTTTACTTTAC
>NZ_AEXQ01000138.1:0-38848 GCF_000191865.1 Turicibacter sp. HGF1 | reverse complement strand
TTATAAAAAAAACGCCATAGGGCGCGTTCTAGTATCATGATCGGTGAATATGTCAGTGATTAATTGCTCTATAATCATGTCTTCATTCATTTTATGAAAATTAAGCTTACCTCCTAAGTATATCATATAAAAAATTTTAAAAAAGAATGTTTTTATGTCGAAAATTCAGATAATATGAAGTTAACAAATTAAGTAACACTAAGGAGGAATGAAGAATGTTAGAAAAAATGAAACAAAATAAAGGTAAATACGGAGCGATTGGAGCAGTGATTTTAACAGGACTCATTTCAGGTGTGGCTTTAAAATCGTTTAAAGAGAAAAGAAGAAATGCAAAGATGCTACAAGAATTGGAAGATGCAGCATTTGAAAATTTTGATATCTAAGACGTTAGAATCTATGCTACTGGATGGATTAAAAAGAAAGGTAGCATCTGAAAAGTGATAATGTGATATTGCTTTTGTACTAATGATGATTCTGTTTGCATTCCGATAGATTTAAGTCCTATTATCAAAAGATAACTTGAGAAAAGACACATAGTTGTGTCTTTTTTAGCGTTGATTATGAAATTTATTTGGTAGTTCTAAATTTTTATCGCAAATATATTGCTACATTCTTGTAGGTTGTGATCATAGTCTATCACTTACGTCTTCAAAGTATGGGTTTAACTCGTAGATAATGAACGCTTTCTGGCATTGCTTCGTTATGGGGTAAGGTTTTAAATCCATTAACACATTAAAATCATCATGTTTTAGAGACTTTAGAGCTTCGACTTTTAAAGTCTTTTTTTATTTTCTTAAGGATAGGTTTTTAGTTCTGGAAGGGGGAGTTATAGGCTCTTTGAGTTGGGAAGTAAAGAATTTTCTTATGAAATTTCGACAGAGCATTCTAAAAATAGGAGGGATTCTGTTTGTAATTTGGGTAAAAGCTCATCTTTTTAATGATATGAATCCATAGCCTTGTAGATTTACTTCCTGAAGATCGTTTATTTGTTATTTTTTAAATAAGTTAAACATAGAGTTAAATAGCAAATTAAACGAAAGTATGAGGTGTAAGGGATGCCAATTGATGTGACTGAAATATTACAATTTGCCGGAATCGGATTCTTGCTAGGAATTATAGGAATGGTTTTTAAAAAGTTAGACATTGCAAAAGACGTCAGTGAGTTAATTACACTTGCTGGTTACGTCTATATGCTTATTTTTATCGTACAACTAATCGAAATATTAATGACCAGTTTACGAAATATCTTCATGTTGTAGAAGGAGTGGTGTGCCATTGATATTGTTCAAATCATCTCACTTGTAATTGGATGTGCACTTGTTTATTTGCTATTAGAAGAAGTAAATCCGAAATATGCTAAAGGATTTAGTCTTGTCTTGCTAACATTTTTTTTTATGGTCGCCTTACAAATTCTTTCCAAAATGATTGGTGACTTAACAGCAGTGTTCTTGAATTTTAATATTGAACAGCAGTATGTTACGATTATCATTCGTTTGATCGGAATTGTTTATTACGCTGAGTTTGTTAATTTTTTATTAACAGAAGCAAAGCTTGGTAATGTAGGGAAAATGTTTGAGTATATTGTAAAACTCTATTTAATCGGGTACAGTTTACCGATGATTATCACCTTATTTGAACTAATTTTATCAATATTGTAGTCTTTACGAACTAGGGGGTGAAGTATGAGTCAATTTAGTATGGATCTATCATCGTTTGACAATATTTGGGCCGAAATCTATTCACAATATGACTGGCTTGTACAAGCTGATTATCTTGATAAATCGAACTTACTAAAGGTTGAAAATTTTAATATAGTCGGTTTTTTTAAGTCAATTGTTGAATATGCCATGTATGAGTTAAATGTGAGTTTTTCTCAGTTTAAAATGATTTTAATTTTCTTATTAGTGATTGCGTTGTTTCAAAATATTCAAACAACGTTTTCAACACGATATGAAAAGATTACGAATACAGTCTTAAAATTAATTCTGATTGTACAATTATTTGGGTTATTTGTCTTTTATCACGACTATACGCTGGATATTTTAACAAGATATATGGATATTGTTGTGGCTGTATTTCCTATTTTATTATCGATGATTACCATTACGGGCGCACTTTGGAATCATGCCTTATTTCAGCCTGCTGTTGTATTTTTGATTAATGTCTCCTATTTTTTCATTAATGCTGTCAGTTTACCTTTGACGGTGATTGGAACAATCTTTGGTTTTGTTAATCAAATTGGTATTGAAGATTTATATAGTCGATTAACGAATTTTATTAATAAAATTGCCTTGTGGACACTGGGAGGCTATTTTGCATTCTTTTTAACGTTGATGTCCATCCAAAATGTCACGTTAAGTTTTGCGGATGGGTTGTTTTTTAGGACAACGCAAACTTTAATGAATTACATTCCAGTTATTGGGAGCCGTTTTACTGATACGGTTGTTTCCATTATCTCAACGTTATCGATTATGCGCAATAGTGTAGGCCTATTAAGTATCATCACATTGGTTATTTTTGTTTCTTTTCCTATTGTGAAGCTTGGAATTGCAACCATCTTGTTTCGATTACTAACAGCGATTATTCAACCACTAGTTAGTAAAGATTTTATTAACGTCTTAGATATTTTTAATACAGGTGTTATGAATTTATTAGTTATTACCATTATTATTGCTGTTATGTTTATCTTTACGTTCTTTATTATTTTATATAGTTCTAATATGATGTTAGTAACCAATTAGATAACATTTGACAAGATGTGAGGAGATGGGAAAAGAAATGATATATACATACGCCAAACAAATTATTGCCATGTTTTTTTTGATAGCTGTTGTCAATTTGTTGGTTATTCCGGCTTCTTATAAAAAGATAATTTCATTTTATCTTCATTTTTTTATTATAGTTATCATTTTAAAGCCGGTACTCAGTATAATGAATAATGAAGTTAGTTCATTTATTAATTCGATTACCTTCATTAGTGAGAGTGAGTTCGACGAATCTGTACAGTATTATCAGAGCAAGCTTGAGGAGGACTTAAAAGATCTTACCTTAGGTGAAGTTGATGCCTTGATACAAAAAGCTGAGGCACTCTGTGACGTCGACATTATCACATTCGAATTAGATGAAGTTCTAACCATACAAATGGTGGAGACTAGTAAAGAAGCGAAACTATGTGTTTCTAATCAACTAGGAATCGACCGAAACGATATTTTGTTTGAGGGGGGAGGTCAATGAAGGATGAGGGGATAAAAATCCCAGCAGTGTTTCAAAGTAGTATAAACGGATCAGGAGGGGGGACGAAGGAGATAAAAAAAACCTCGGATATATCACAAATGATTCAGAAGTTAAGAAAAATAGTCGCAGATTTAGGTCCGTTTGGAATTTTATCAGTTATTGCAGCCGTCTTTATTTTTACCACATTGTTTAATGGAAGTTTTGAAAACAACAGTGGTAAAACAACGACAAACGTACTTGAGACGAAACATCAAGAACAAATTAATACGTTATTTGCCTCAATAGAAGGGGTTACGCTTGAAAGTGTTAATTTGTCTTATAAAACTGTATCGGATTCTTCATCTGCAACAATCTTCGCTTCAAATCAAACAAATACTGTTTCAAATGGAGTTGTTATTGTGTATCGCGGAGTGCTCAAAGCACCTTATGATGTCACGAACGCAATCAGTTTGTTACTTGATGTACCAATCCATCAAATATCATTATTAAATGCATCTGAATTAGGAGGAAATTAAAATGAACAAAAATTCTTATGTTACAGCCGCATTATTTGTTGTCTTTGTCTTATTAACAGTTTTTTATATGGGAATGGAAGATCCAAAAGATTTAACAACTGGAGCAGGATCAACTCAAACCTTACCAAATGTTCAAATGGAAGTTAGCGAAACTGATGCGCAAACAGGTAGTGAGTTAGCAAGTGAAACAACGACAGAAGAAAATGTTACAACAGTTGCAACGGAATCGAATTCAATCCAAGTGTTACGTGTTGAACTTGAAAAACAACAAAGTCAAAAAGTATCAGAATTAAAAGAAGTAATTGCTAGTAAAGATTACGATGCAACAGCTAAAAGTGAAGCAAAAGATGATTTAGATAAATTAAATAGAGATCGTGAACATCAAAGCGCGCTTGAAACAATGATTAAATCAAAAGGTTATAATGATGTATTAGTTCGTGTTAATGAAGAAACGGTTCAAGTTATTGTACAAGTGGCAGATGAAAGTGCCTTTCCAGGAGTGGAAGAAGTGAATGAACTTTACATGATGGCTAAAACAGAATTTACAAATAATCCTGATGTAACCATTCAATTTCAACCGATTAACTAAATAAAAGATAATAAAAAAATACCGACCCAAAAGTCGGTATTTTTTTATCCTAAAGCGTTAATTTTTTTGCTTAAACGTGATTTTTGACGAGCTGCGTAGTTTTTATGGCAAATTCCTTTTGCAACAGCTTTGTCTAATTTTTTGTTAGCTGTATTGTAAGCTTCTTTTGCAGCTTCGATGTTTTTGTTCTCAACAGCAACCTCAACAGCTTTGATAGCAGTACGCATAGATGCTTTGAAAGAAGCATTAAATTGACGACGTTTATCGTTTGTTTTAACACGTTTAATTTGTGATTTAATATTTGGCATTCAATTCACCTCCATTAATACAACAAAAATATTCTATCAAACCCATGTCTAAATTGCAAGAAGAAAATACAATATTTAATGAAATAGTAAAATTTCCAATTGTTTACGAGCTTTGAGACGTATTTTTTGTAGTAAAAAGATTATTTTGAGTACTTTTCAAGTAAGTCCGTTTTTAATGTCCAAAGGTTTTTAGATAAATCGACATAATATTGATGAGGATGTTCAAAACGTAGAACTTCTTCCCATAACGTATTAATTTGCTCTTTTGAATAGGCGACAATCTCCTCGAGGCTTGGTGAGTTATAAACTTGTTTTCCATTTAAGAAAATAGGGATAAGTAGCGGTTTGGCATAGAAGTTTTCGATTGTTTTGCGTTTCCAAGTGTGTTCTGGATCAAAAATGGTATATGGATGATTATCATCAATGATTTCATCAGCTAGGGTGATGACATCAGCAATGGCTTTATTAGTTTCGCGTTCAAATAAACGATACACTTGTTTATATCCTGGATTTGTAATTTTTTCAATGTTATTACTAATTTTGATTTTTGGAATCATAGCTCCTTCTTTTTCAACTGCCACAATTTTATAAACGCCACCGAAAACTGGCTCAGCTTTTGATGTAATAAGGCGTTCTCCCACACCGAATGAATCGATTGGGGCTTTTTGAATGATTAAATCGCGAATAATATACTCATCGAGTGAGTTAGAAATGACAATTTTACAATCTTCAAGTCCCGCTTCATCTAATAATTTACGAGCTTTTTTTGATAAATAAGCGGCATCCCCACTATCAATGCGAATGCCTCCAGGTCGATGGCCTTTTGGAATTAACACTTCTTTAAAGACTTTAATAGCATTAGGAACACCTTGCTTTAACGTGTTATAAGTATCAACTAAAAGAACACAATTTTCTGGATAAAGTTCTGCGTATTTTTTGAAGGCATCGTATTCAGTATCAAACGTTTGAACCCAACTGTGGGCCATTGTTCCAAGGGATGGAACTTGGTAATCACGATCAGTAATGGTACAAGCCGTCCCAATACATCCCCCAATATAAGAAGCACGAGCCCCTAAAATAGCGCCTTGTGCTCCTTGCGCACGACGAGATCCGAATTCCATGACAGGACGTCCCTCAGCTGCACGAACAATTCGATTTGCTTTCGTTGCGATTAAAGATTGATGGTTGATTGACAGTAATACCATCGTTTCAATGAACTGAGCTTGAATAATCGGTCCTCGAACTGTAAGGATTGGCTCATTTGGAAAAATAGGTGTTCCTTCTGGAATGGCATAAATGTCACAAGCGAATTCAAAGTTTTTTAAATAATCTAAAAAGGCATCAGAAAACATGTTTTTACGTCGTAAAAACTCGATATCCTCATCTGTAAAGTGTAAGTTCTTTAAATAATCAATGAGCTGTTCAAGGCCTGCCATAATGGCAAAACCACCACGTTCAGGAACGCGACGGAAGAACATATCAAAATAGGCGATTTGATCTTTCATGCCGTTTTCGAAGTAACCATGAGCCATCGTTAACTCGTAAAAGTCAACTAGCATTGTTAAATTTGATGATTTTAAGTTCATAATAAATTCCTCTTTCTATTCTTCGATGCGTGTCACAATTTCAATCCCATTCATCATCATTTTATATAAGGCAATGACATTCATGAAGTCAGCAGCATGAACATCATAGTCATAAGTTTCAACACTATTCATTGGAACGATGATACGACTTATTTTATTTTGCGTGATAAAATAAGTCTTTAAGGTAATCGCAAATTGTTCTACACAAATATCGGTGCAATCACCCACAATAATAAATTGGTTAATCAATGGATGGTTTTCTAACCACTGATGAAATGCAGGCTCTAAGAAGCCATTTGTAGAACTTTTTTCAATTAAGTGATAAGGTCCAGCCTGTTTGATTTCATCGATAATTTCACTTTCTACTTCTCCTTTGATACAGTGTGCAGGATAAGAATTAAACTCAATTGAATCCGTTTGGTGACAGTCGGCGAAAGCCACAACATCAATTTGAGAATCATTTGCTCGTTTTAATAAGTCGCAAATCGGATCGATAATCGTTTGGATTCGAGGAGATGACATCGGGCCCATCTTGACGAATCCATTCACCATGTCAACAATGATTAAGGCCGTTTGATTTGGGTCTAATGATGAAAGACAAACAGAAGGAGATTCATTTAATAGATTAACCATTTTTGTTAAGGATGTTTCACTCGATTTTATTAAATTTAGTAATTCATAACTCATTTTTTACACCTCCGATACTCAAAAATTTTCCTGTGTGAGGAAAGTTATAGAACTATTATAGTATATTTAATTCTTAATCACAAAGTCTTAAATAGCTTAAGATTGAAATATATTTCAAAAAGATTGGCATGAGATGAGTGGTGATATATAATAAGAGTAAGATATGATGGAAAGGATGGAAAACTATGTCAAATAAACGTTTATATAAAACCTCACAAGGAGCAATGCTTGGTGGAGTATGTAAAGGGATTTCTGAGTATTTAAATATTGACGTCACCTTAATTCGCTTAGTATGGGTCTTGATTTCCTTTACTTCAGTCGGAATTATTTTATATATTGCGTGTGTGTTTATTTTTCCAGATAAAGCAACGATTGAACGTGAGAAACGCCAAACTACAAAGGATGCCGTATTTGAAACAAATGATTATAAAGTAAAGGATCAAGAGAATAAAAAAGATAAAGGTTATACAATCTATTAAAGATTAAAGAGGTGAAAGTTACCTCTTTTTTTTTGAAAATTATAATCTCCCCCTTCGGGGAAGTTGGATAGATTATGAATAAAAGTATGTCCAATGGTTATCATTTTAAGTGAAGTTATGGTAGAATATATAAAAAAAGGAGGCGCAAATTATGTCGGATATTTTAGGAAACTTAAACCCACGTGCGGTGTTTCATTATTTTGAAGAAATGACGAAGATTCCACGTGAATCAGGAAATGAGGCTGCCATTAGTCAGTATTTAGTTGATTTTGCTAATGAGCATGGGTTAGAAGTGATTCAAGAACCCTGTAAAAATGTAATCATCAAAAAACCAGCTACTGCGGGTTATGAAAATGCTCCACGTGTCATTTTACAAGGTCATATGGACATGGTCTGTGTCAAAGATGATGAATTAGAGTTTGATTTTGAAACACAAGCTTTACCGATTTATGTTGAAGGCGATTGGATTAAATCAAAAGGAACAACTCTTGGAGCTGATAATGGAATTGCGGTTGCGATGTCGCTTGCTATTTTAGCAGATAAGACGATGGCTCATCCTGCCTTAACTGTGTTAGTGACAACGGAAGAAGAGACAGGAATGGATGGAGTCATGGCATTGGATCCTGCTCATGTACAAGGTGATATCTTAATTAATATTGATTCAGAAGAAGAAGGAGTAGCGTTAGCTTCATGTGCTGGAGGTGTACGTAACTCATTAAAGCTACCGCTTGAATGGATGACGTTAAGTGATAATTCACTTGTTTCATATGAAGTTGTGATTAGTGGCCTAAAAGGTGGGCACTCAGGAATTGAAATTAATAAGTGTCGTGCCAATGCCAATAAATTAATGGGACGCTTTTTCCATTATGTGCAAGATCTTCAAGTTTCAGTTGCACATGTTGCAGGTGGAGAAAAAATGAATGCCATTTCAAAACGTGCCAAAATGGTCTTAACATTATCAAAAGACAAAGTATCAACACTTGAAGAAAAAGTAAAAGATTTTGAAATCATGATTCGTGCTGAATTTGAAACGGCGGATCAAGACATTACTTTAAAATTAGCACCAGTTGCAACTGAACTTAAGGTTTGGACAGCAGAAACGTTACAAAAAGTCACTCATATTTTACAATTAATCCCTTATGGACCTCAAACGATGAGTGCAAATGTAGCAGGACTTGTTGAAAGTTCAAGTAACATTGGTGTCGTTGAAATGACTGAATCAGAAATTGAGTTTAATAGTGCGGTTCGTAGCTCAGTTGGATCATTAAAACGTGAAATCAATCATCGTATTCAAGCGATTGCTGATTTAACTGGAGCTAAGATGGAGTTAATTGCAGATTATCCAGAGTGGGAATTTGAAACAGATTCAAAAATTCGTGATATTATGAAAGAGGTTTATGAGCGTACGGCAGGAAAAGAATTAGAAGTTTCAGCGATTCATGCAGGTCTTGAGTGTGGCTTCTTATCACAAAAATTAGGGAAAATAGATATGATTTCAATTGGACCTGATATTACAGGAGCGCATACGCCAAAAGAATCGTTATCTATTTCATCTACTGAACGCGTTTATGACTTCTTATGTCAAGTATTAAAAGAAATTAAATAATGATCAAAAGCATGTTCTTGTGGACATGCTTTTTTTACTAAAAACATAGAATGGTATAAAAGGGATTAGGGGGATTGGGATGAATTCGAAAATAGCAGACGGATTATTGTTATTAGTTGCGATTATTTGGGGAGGCGGATTTCCAGCAGTAGGGTTAGCGGTGCAAGAGGGGGTGGGGGCCGGCCAATTAATCACGTTGCGTTTTTTGATTGCAGGGGGAGTATTGGCGATTGTATTTAGAAAGCAGCTCTTGGATCTAAAGCGGATAGACGTGGTAGCCGGTGTGTTGGCTGGAATTTGTTTGTTTATAGGATTTACTTTTCAAACCATTGGAATGCAATACACAACGGCATCTAAAAATGCCTTTATTACATCATCGTATGTGTTACTAGTACCTTTATTTGGCGTCTTGTTTTTCAAAAACAAAATGAAAGGTTCGCAATGGATTGGAATGCTAGTGATGATCTTAGGAATTAGTATTCTGTCATTAGAGCGTGATTTTTCGGTGAGTATTGGTGACTTGCTGACGCTCATTTGTGCCATTGGTTTTGCTTTACAAATTATCATCACAGGATTATATATTAATCGATGCAATAGTTATTGTTTCACGATTATTCAAATGGTCACGGTGGCGATGGTTTCACTAATCTGGTCTTTAATTAGCGAACCATGGGTTGCGCTTAGTTTCTCAAGTGGGCTAGCGATTATGTATCTCGGAATCTTTAGTACACTGTTAGCTTATTTGTTACAAACCATCGCTCAACGCTATACATCCGAGGCTAAAGCTGGATTGATTTTATCAACAGAAGCGTTGTTTGGAGCTATTTTATCCGTCATGATTTTACATGACCCCATTACAAATCGATTAGTTTTTGGCGGTTTGATTTGTTTGATTGCTATATTGATGATTGAATTTGATTTTTGTCACTTAAAATCATCCAAATTAAAATCAAAAATCGTTGCTCAAAAGGAATAAGAGAAAATCATCATTGATTTTCTTTTTTTTTGCTAAAAATAGTGAAGTCGTTTCATGAACTGAGACGATTCGGTCACACTATAAGGTGAGGTGATAAAAATGAATGAACAAGAACAAAAAAAATGGCAATGCCGATCTGACTTAGCACTTGAAGCTGTTGAACAAATGGTGGGACAAGTCGATGAAGATCAACAAAAAGGTGTCCATTATCAAGAGGATAATATTAAAGGCTTAAAAGTGACTTGCATTGATGTTGAAAAAGAAGCTGAAGAAAGCGTGGGGAAAAAGGCGGGGCGCTATATGACACTCGATACGTCATCTATTTTATCTCATGATCACGATCAGCTGACCGTTGCTATGGAAGTCTTTGCGCAACAATTTAAAAAATTATTAGATCATCGAAATATTACGGATGAACATACTTGTTTAGTCATCGGACTTGGAAATGACCACGTGACGCCAGATGCTTTAGGTCCGATGGTGGTTGACGAAGTGATTGTGACACGTCATCTTTATGAACTAAGACCAGACGAAGTCGATCGTAGTTATCGTGAAGTGAGTGCTTTAGCACCCGGTGTAATGGGGATGACAGGGATTGAAACATTTGATGTGATTGAGTCGTTGGTCAAAAAAATTAAACCTGATTTTTTAGTCATGGTTGATGCGCTTGCTTCGCGTTCGATAACTCGTGTTAACAAAATGATTCAAATGACTGACACTGGAATTGCGCCAGGAAGTGGGGTTGGAAATAAACGTAAAGCCGTTGATGAGGAATCGCTTGGTATTCCTGTTTTTTCCATCGGTGTTCCAACGGTTGTAGATGCCGTCTCAATTACGTCGGACACCATTGACTTGTTATTAAAACATATTGGAAAATCATTAAAAGAAGAAAAGCGTTCGTATAAAAAATTAGTGCCTTTTTCAATGGTTCGTCAACAATATAGTGAGGATGATCTACCGTCGGATGAGTTACGTCAACAATTCATGGGGCAGGTGGGACTCCTTGCTGAGGAAGATAAACGCCAACTCATTAGTGAAGTCTTAACTCCAAATGGATTTAACTTAATTGTCACACCAAAAGAAATAGACACGGCAATGGAAGATTTGGCAACCTTGATTTCAAATGGGATTAACCGTGCTTTACATCAAAATGTACAATTTAGTTAAGTGATTACCATAAAACAACAATTAATAACAACCCTCATTCGGTATAATAAAGTATAAATGAAAAAAGGAATTTAACTTAGAGGAAACGGTCTGGGGGGGAGAATTTTGAAACGAAAACGTCGTTTGCGCTCTAAAAGAAATAAATTAAGTAAACAACTAACAAAGGGAGTTCCCTATTTAGTGGTAGGATTCTTTGTTGTGACGCTATACTCAACGCAATTTTTTCAATTATTTTATGTCAATCAAAAAGAAGCCTATGAAAAGCATGTCAATCAAGAGGTTGTTTTATCGAGTATTTTTGATTTTGCTAATCCAGCGGATTTTATCGAACTGATGACTAATTTACAAAAGTATTTTGCAGAAGTCATGACAAACCTTGATTTGAATCAGTTGTATTCCTTTTTAAATGATGGGTTTGCCTTTATTCAAATGGATTCAAAACAAAGTAGTGTGGCCGCTGCTACACCGAATACATCCAATGATTATAAATATACCTATGTCAGTGAAGAGTTAAAATTAGAACCACGGCCAGAAGCGGTGAATTCAACAGAACCATTGGTTTATCTTTTTAATACGCATGATTCTGAAACGTATGAATCTGATCAAGTCAATGCCATGCTTGGGCGTAAAGTTTTTGTTGGCGACATGTCAAACCTTGTAGCGAATGAATTTTCTAATTTAGGAGTTAAAACACTTGTTGAAACAAGAGATATCTCTGAAGTATTAGTTGCGAATGATTGGGAATATTGGCAATCCTATAAAGCTTCCCGCATGTATTTAGAGTCGACGGCAACAGAGTATAACACTCTCAAATATTTTATTGATATCCATCGTGATTCGTTAAACTATAATCGAACGACCACCACAATTGACGGAAAATCCTATGCTAAGTTGTTATTGGTTGTAGGACAAGATCATCAACGTTATAAAGAAAATTTAGCCTTTGCCAATGAAATTAATAATTTGTTTAATATGTATTATCCCGGTCTTTCAAAAGGAATTATTGAAAAAGGTGGAGAATATACGAATGGGATTTATAATCAAGACTTTGCCACGACACTCCTCTTAATGGAAGTCGGTGGAGTTGATAATACGTACGAAGAATTATGTAATACTGCCGAAGCCATCGCGAAGGTGATGACACAGTATATTACAACTCATTAATTGAAGGAGAGATGGGGATGAAAAAAGGAATAGCTCTTATTTTTTTCGTCGTTTGCTTTTTATTAGGAACTATTTATGGTTCTAGCTCCCATTCAGAAACGACACCTCATGTCGCGGCAAGCTCTAATCTCACGCAACAAATCAAAGAGTATGAGCAGAAATTATCACAAGGTGAGGAAATCATCACTTCTTATAGTGAGATGATTTCTGAAGGCGTGGTTCCAAAGTCAACACCAGTTTCAAGCGGAGGTGTAGCACATAATAATGTGTCGCAATTTGGACAAGATGCTGCGGATTTATTAAAAACCACAGTCAGGGAAGTTTTACGAATGATTGTAAAAGCCTGTGATCAATTAATCACTGAATAATAGATGAAAACCATGACTTCATTCTCAAGGAGAAAAAAGCCATGGTTTTTAATTTTTTAGGCATAGGAGTTGTCATAATGTAAAGGATATTAAGTGATGAATGAAAGAAAGTGATGTCGTAAAAGATGCGAAAATAGCCGAAAAAGAAGTGAATGATTATTTTTTGCTTGTGAGTTAGGTTTTTTTACAGTAAAATAAAGTGGATATTTAATTATTTCGGAATGGAGTGAGCTTGGTGAGTGCGATGAACATTGAACAAATCAAAGAACGCCAAAAAAGAATTCGCAACTTTTCAATTATAGCCCACATCGATCATGGAAAAACAACCCTTTCGGATCGTATTTTGGAGCGAACGAATGCGTTGGAAAAACGTGAGATGAAAAATCAGCTGTTAGACTCAATGGATTTAGAACGTGAGCGCGGAATTACCATTAAATTAAATGCCGTGCAGTTGACATATAAAGCTAAAGATGGAGAAGAGTACATTTTACATTTAATCGATACCCCAGGTCATGTTGACTTCACTTATGAGGTATCACGCTCGTTAGCAGCATGTGAAGGGGCAGTATTAGTCGTTGATGCTGCACAGGGAATTGAGGCTCAAACACTTGCGAATGTTTATTTAGCCTTAGATAATGATTTAGAAATTTTACCGTTAATTAACAAAATTGATTTACCAAGTGCTGATCCAGATCGCGTGAAGCAAGAGGTTGAAGATATCATTGGATTACCGGCAGATGATGCGGTTTTAGCATCAGCTAAAGCAGGAATTGGAATTGAAGAGATTTTAGAGCAAGTGGTTGAAAAAGTCCCAGCCCCAACGGGAGACCCTGAAGCGCCATTACAAGCGTTAATCTTTGACTCAGTGTATGATCAATATCGTGGAATTATTGCTTCTATTCGTGTTGTAAATGGAACGATGAAAAAAGGGCAAGTGATTCGTATGATGGCAACAGGTGCTGAGTACGAAGTCGTTGAAGTTGGAGTACACACGCCACATGAGAAAATCGTAGATTGTTTGACTGTTGGAGATGTAGGATTTGTAACAGCTTCGATTAAGGATGTTAAAAATGTTCGCGTCGGGGATACGATTACATGTGTTGACAATCCAGCTGAAGAACCATTACCAGGATATCGTAAATTAAATCCAATGGTATTCTGTGGGCTTTATCCAATTGATGCAGCACGTTACAATGATTTACGTGATGCATTAGAAAAATTAGTGTTAAATGACTCATCTTTACAGTTTGAGCCTGAAACATCACAAGCCTTAGGCTTTGGATTCCGTACAGGATTCTTAGGATTATTACATATGGACGTTATTCAAGAACGTATTGAACGCGAGTTTAATATTGATTTAATTGCCACAGCACCATCGGTAATTTATCATGTTTATTTAACAGATGGAACAAAGTTAATTGTCGATAACCCATCGCAAATGCCAGAACCACAAACGATTAAGTCAATTGAAGAACCTTACGTTAAAGCTTCCATTATGACACCAAATGATTATGTGGGAGCCATCATGGAGTTATGTCAGAAAAAACGTGGTAACTTTATCGATATGCAGTATTTAGATGAAACTCGTGTTCATGTTAACTATGAGATTCCATTAGGAGAAATCGTTTATGATTTCTTTGATCAATTAAAATCATCGACAAAAGGATACGCATCATTTGATTATGAATTAATTGGTTACCAAGCGTCAAAACTGGTGAAAATGGATATTTTATTAAATGGTGAAATCGTCGATGCCTTAAGTTTAATTGTTCATAAAGATTTTGCTTATAGTCGTGGTAAAGTCATCACTGAAAAATTAAAAGAAATTATTCCAAGACAACAGTTTGAGGTTCCAATTCAAGCCGCAATTGGTGGGAAAATCATTGCACGTTCAACGATTAAAGCCTTACGTAAAAATGTCTTAGCTAAATGTTATGGTGGAGATATTTCACGTAAACGTAAATTACTTGAAAAACAAAAAGAAGGTAAAAAACGTATGAAGTCAGTTGGATCAGTTGAGGTTCCACAAGAGGCATTCATGGCTGTTTTATCAATGGATGAAGATTAAGAGAGGGGGAAACCTCTCTTTTTCCATAATAAAAAGCAACTTAGTTTATACTATGACAAACTTAGGATAAACTGTTTAATAGAGACTACATAAGAAGGTGAGAAGATGTTAACTAATTATCATACACATCATGACCGTTGTAAACATGCTAAAGGAACAGTTGAAGACTATGTTTTAGAAGCGGTAAATCAAAACTATACAGAACTTGGAATGAGTTGTCATGTTCCTTATGAAAACTTCCCTGAAATGGGACGTCGTATGGAGTTTGAAGATTTAGACATTTATTTAAATGATATTGAAGAGGCTCAGAAGAAATATCCACAAATTCATTTGCTGAAGGCATTCGAATGTGAATATTTCCCTCATACTCATGATTATATTGCGAGTTTAGCTGCAAAGACGGATTATCTAGTATTAGCTCAACATTATATTTATTTAGATGGAAAATATCAAGATGCGTTTCATTTTACAAGACCAGAGCAACTTGAATTATATGCGGCTAAAATTGTTGAAGCGATGTCAACTGGCTTATTTAAAATTCTAGCTCACCCAGATGTTTTTATGACACTTTACCCTAAATGGGATGAGGCGTGCATTAGAGCAACTCGTCAAATTGCAAAAGCTGCCAATCAATATGATGTCATTTTAGAATTAAATGCAAATGGTTTTAGACGCGGGAAAAAACGATATGAAGATGGGGTTCGTTATCCTTATCCATCTGAAAAGTTCTGGTCGTTAATTGCAACAGAATTTAAAGAGACAAAGGTGATCGTTAACTCTGATTGTCATAATCCTAAATTTTTAAATGATGAATATATGATCATGGCACGTGAGATGGCTAAACGTCTTCATTTAAACGTGTTAGACCGTTTATAATGGTGAACGGTATGCCAAAAGGATTATATATACATATCCCATTTTGTGATCATATCTGTACATATTGTGATTTTCCAAAGCTTTTAACAAAAGGACAACGACATGCTGAATATATCGAAGCATTGATTCAAGAATTGAAACTGTATCAACAGAACGTTGGGTTTTCAAACCTCCAAAGTATTTATATTGGGGGAGGAACACCGACGGCTTTAAGTGTGGAGCAAATTCAACCAGTTTTTGATTTTTTAACGGAACAGATCCAGATGAATCAGATTCAAGAGTTTAGTATTGAAGCAAATCCTGAAAATTTAACACGTGATAAAATTCAATATTTAAAAGCTCAAGGTGTGAATCGATTTAGTTTGGGCGTTCAAACTTTTCATGAATCTTTATTAAAGCGAATTGGAAGAAAACATCAGGCTCAAGAGGTTATTCAAGCGGTTGCTAACTTAAAACAATGTGGAATTAAAAATATTAATTTAGATTTGATTTATGCCATTCCAGGACAAACACTTGATGAGTTAAGAGATGATTTAAGACAGGTTATTTCACTAGAGGTAGAGCATATCTCAGCTTATTCCTTAATCGTAGAAGAACATACTCAATTATACTTAGCTTATATGAGAGATCAAATTGAGCTAACAGATAATGAAATAGAAGCCAAGATGTATGAAGTGACGATTGAGACGTTAACAGAAGCGGGATATGAGCATTATGAAATTAGCAATTTTGCAAAATCTAAACCAAGTTTACATAATCAGTGGTACTGGAAAAATGAGACGTATATTGGTGTAGGACTTGGCGCGCATGGTTATGTTAAGGGGCAGCGTTATCAAAATACTCGTTCTATCAATACGTATATTGAGCTATTAAAAGATGGGAAGCTCCCAATGATAGAATCACATGCGTTAACGAAAGAGGAAATGATTGAAGAAGAAATGTTTCTCGGTTTAAGATTATTAAAGGGTGTTAATTTAAAGGCGATTAGTGATAAATACGATGTGAATATCGATGAGATTTATGGAAAAGCGTTTGAAGAATTAATTCAAAAGGGATATTTAGAACAAAAAGAATTAAATGTCCGGCTAACTCCAAGTGGCTTATTGATGGCAAATGAAGTTTTTGAGCAGTTTTTATTATCGATTTAAAGGAAATAATGAGGTGAAGGCATGGATGGCGTATTGTTATTAGATAAACCAGCAGGAATGACATCACATGATTGTGTTAATATTGTCCGTAAAGTGCTAAAGACAAAAAAAGTAGGGCATACAGGAACACTTGACCCAAGTGTAACCGGGGTTTTACCACTTTGCATCGGTCGTGCAACTAAAATTTCGCAATTTTTAACGGCAAATGAAAAAGAATATTTGGGTGAGGTGACGATTGGTTTTTCAACGACGACCGAAGATGCAGATGGGGAAGTCGTTGAATCGAAACCCATTCATCGTCAGATTACAAAAGAAGAAGTTAAAGCGGTATTAAAATCAATGTTAGGAACGAGTATTCAAGTTCCTCCTATGTATTCAGCGGTTAAGGTCAATGGAAAAAAACTATATGAATATGCAAGAGCAGGGCAAACGGTTGAACGACCTCGTCGTGAAGTGACGATTTATGAATTAGAATTACTTGGAGAGGTTATTCAAGATGAGCAAACGGGTTGTGTGAAATTTAGTTTCCGTGTCAAAGGAAGTAAAGGGTTATTCGTTCGAACAGTAGCCGTAACGATTGGTGAAAAGCTAGGATATCCAGCTCATATGTCACACCTTCGACGTATTGCATCTGGTGTTTTTAAAATTTCAGATTGTTTATCGATCAATCAATTAAAAGAAAAGGTTGAGCATCAGTCCTTAAGTTTATTAACGATTGAACAAGCTTTTGAAGATTTTCCAAAGGTAACGGTTGATCACTGGGTTGAAAAGTTAGTTCGAAATGGAGTTCAATTACATCCTGAACAAGTTGGAAATATAGAAACTCCTCAATTTGCAATTTTTAGTCAATCTGGGCAATGTTTAGCCGTGTATGAGAAGCACGAGTCGAAACCAGTCATGAAATCCGTAAGGGGATTCTTTTAGGAAGTGAGTAAAATGAAAGTTTTGAATTTAAATCAAACATCCTTTAATTCAGAAGAGGGATTAAGTGTAGCCTTAGGGTATTTTGATGGTTTACATATTGGGCATCAACTAGTGATTAAAGAAGCGATTGAATATGCTAAAAAAAATGGATTAAAAAGTGCTGTGATGACCTTTTCACCTAATCCAAATGTGATCTTGAAAAAATTAAGTTCTGAACACTTGATAACCCCACCAACTGAAAAAGTTCGTTTATTAACGGAACTTGGAGTTGATTATTTAATGATTTTAACTTTTAATGAAGAGTTGGCATCACTTAGAGCGATAGATTTTATTGAACGTTATTTAGTTAAGACGAAGGTAGAGCACGTTTCGACCGGCTTTGATTTTCGATTTGGAAAGAAGGGAGAAGGTTCAGTGGAGTTACTTCGACAATACCCAGAAAAATTCAGCTTAAATGTAACGGATAAAAAAGAAATTGAAGGAGAAAAAATCGGAGCAACTGAAATCAAGTCTTACTTAGCTGTTGGAAATATTGAAAAAGCAAATGAAATGCTTGGAAGACCGTATACGCTTTGTGGAACAGTGATTAGTGGACAACAAAAGGGAAGACAAATTGGTTTCCCAACTGCAAATGTCGCAACGACTGAAGCCTATATTATTCCTAAAAATGGAGTTTATGCCGTTAGAGTTTGGGTGAAGGGGCAATCTTATGCTGGAATGTGTAATATCGGCCATAATCCAACGTTTAATTTTATCGATAATGTGTCGGTTGAAGTTCATATTTTAGATTTTAATCAAGATATTTATGGTCAAGAAATGAAGGTTGAATTTTATCATCGTCTTCGTGATGAAGAACGTTTTTCTTCCATTGAAGCCTTGATGACACAGTTAAATCATGATCGTAAAACGGTCAGAGGATATTTCAAATAGGACTTGAATTAATTTAAAATTATGATACAATAAAAAAGTCCTTATTCTATGCTTTTAGCTCCTCCAGCGATTTGCTTGGTATAAGGCGTATGAAAAAATATTAGGAGGTAATAGTAATGGCTATTTCTAAAACAGAAAAACAAGAAATCATCAAAGCTTATGCAGTACACGAAGGAGATACAGGTTCTCCAGAAGTACAAATCGCAGTTTTAACGGCTGAAATCAACCGTTTAAACGGACACTTAAAAGAGCACAAACATGACCACCATTCACGTCGTGGATTATTACGTATGGTTGGTAAACGTCGTAACTTATTAACTTACTTACGTAACAAAGACATCAACCGTTACGCTTCATTAATCGAGCGTTTAGGATTACGTCGATAATAAAAGAGGAACCTTCGGTAGAAGGTTCTTTTTTTTATGATCACCGTATGTCATAACTCGTGATAATTTAATAAGCAGTTGAGAATAATAAAATTGTCTAGATTGAAGTAAAAAGGCAGAATAAAACACTTTTAAAACAAAAAAAAGACGAACTTGGCAAATTAGGGATGATTATGAAAAAAATTATTTCGTAAAATTATTTGCTTATGGTATGATAGAAAAGAATAAATATAAATGTAGAATATGAAGGAGTAATATAATATGTCAGAGAAACACGTTTATTCGTTTGAACTGGCTGGTCGTCCCCTTTCATTTGAAATTGGGGAATTGGCAAAGCAAGCGAATGCTTCGGTTTTAGTACGCTATGGTGACACAGTTGTCTTATCAACTTGTGTTGCTTCAAAAGAACCTAAAGATATAGATTTTTTCCCATTAACAATTGGATATGAAGAGCGTCTTTATGCTGTTGGAAAAGTACCAGGTGGGTTTATTAAACGTGAAGGACGCCCAAGTGAGCATGCTGTTTTATCAGGACGTTTAATTGACCGTCCAATTCGTCCTTTATTCCCAGATGGATTCCGTAACGATGTCCAAGTGATTAACTATGTAATGAGTGTTGATCACGATAATTCGCCTGCCATTGCAGCGATGATTGGATCATCATTATCTTTATCAATTTCAGATATTCCATTTGAAGGACCGATTGCGGGAGTTGTTGTAGGTCGAGTAGATGGAAAATTTATTATTAATCCAACCGTAGAGGAATTAGAGAAGTCAGATATTGATTTAACGGTTGCTGGAACAAAAGATGCGATCAACATGGTTGAAGCTGGAGCAAAAGAAGTTCCAGAAGAAGATATGTTAGAGGCGATTATGTTTGGTCATGAGATGATTAAACAAATTGTTGCTTTCCAAGAGCAAATTGTGGCTGAAATTGGACAACCGAAAATGGATTTAAACCTATATGAAGTGGATGCGACGATTAATGCACGTGTTCGTGAAATGGCAGAAGCAGACATGCTAGCCGCGATTCAAGTCGTTGAAAAACATGCGCGCCAAGAAGCAATTGACGCCGTTAATGCACGTGTTTTAGACGTATTCGAATCAGAAGAAGCAAGTGACAAAGAATTAAAGCAAGTAAAAGAAGTTTTAAATAAAATTGTAAAAGAAGAAGTCCGTCGCTTAATTACTGATGAAAAAGTACGTCCAGATGGTCGTAAGATTGATGAAATTCGTCCATTATCTTCACGTGTTGATTTATTACCACGTACACATGGATCAGCGTTGTTTACACGTGGACAAACGCAAGCTTTATCAGTTTGTACATTAGGTGCCTTAAATGAGCATCAAATGTTAGATGGATTAGAAGTAGAAGAAACAAAACGTTTTATGCACCATTATAATTTCCCTCCATTCTCTGTAGGAGAGACAGGGCGTTACGGGGCACCAGGTCGTCGAGAGATTGGACATGGTGCCTTAGGAGAGCGCGCATTAAAACAAGTCATGCCTTCTGAAAAAGACTTCCCATATACAGTTCGTTTAGTATCAGAAGTCTTAGAATCAAATGGATCGACATCACAAGCTTCAATTTGTGCTTCCACAATGGCCTTAATGGCAGCTGGAGTTCCGATTAAAGCACCAGTTGCTGGGATTGCGATGGGATTAGTTAAAAAAGGTGAAAATTACACCGTTTTAACTGATATTCAAGGAATGGAAGATCATTTAGGAGATATGGACTTTAAAGTGGCTGGAACAGCTAAAGGGGTAACAGCTCTTCAAATGGATATTAAAATTGAAGGGTTAAATCGTCAAATTTTAGAAGAAGCCTTACAACAGGCAAAAGTTGGACGTATGCAAATTCTTAACCATATGTTAGGGACTATTTCTGAAACGCGTGAAGAACTATCTGCATTTGCACCAAAAATTAAAGTCATTACAATTAAAGTTGATAAAATCCGCGATGTCATCGGCCCTGGTGGAAAACAAATCAATGAAATTATTGATAAAACAGGTGTTAAAATTGATATTGAGCAAGATGGAACAGTTTACATCTTACATGACAACTCACAAAACATTAATCAAGCCGTTGCAATGATTGAAGATATTGTTCGTGAAGTTGAAGTCGGTAAAATTTATTTAGGTAAGGTGGTACGAATCGAAAAATTCGGTGCCTTTGTTGAAATTTTCCCAGGACAAGATGGATTAGTTCATATCTCTCAATTGGCTGAAGAACGTGTTGCTAAAACAGAAGATGTTGTAGCTATTGGTGATGAAATCTTAGTTAAAGTAACAGAAGTGGATGAGCGTGGTCGTGTTAACTTATCACGTAAAGAGGCAATGAAAGAACAAGCGGCAGAGCAAGCTTAATCAAAAAGTCCTATTGTAGGGGATACAATAGGACTTTTTTTATTTTTTAAGGTATTTTTAAGAATGTGAAAAAATAATTTGAGTATAGGTTAACTTTATTTTGGGTAAAATGTAAAAGATTTATGTTAAATACTTGTCATAAAATTAGAGGTGTCAGAAAATGAAACAAAATATCGTAACCTTACTCGCCATCGTAGGGTATGTTAGCATTGTGATTAGTTTGAATTTTTTTCAAAAATCATCCCCCGTTGCCAATATGAATGATGAAATTTCCATTCAATTGATGGATTACATGCAAAATCACCGTCAAGATCCGATTGAACCACGAAAAGATTCTGTGTTTAAATTTGTTCCGGGATTGATGGGAGCAGAGATAGATTATGAATTATCTTATAATAATATGTTATTAAATGGAAGTTTTGATGAATCTTTACTAATGTGTAAAAGTATCCCTTATCAAAATAGTCCAGAAGATTTTAGAAATGAACCCATTTACAAAGGAAACGAAGAAGGGAATTATGTTTCTTTATTAATAAATGTAGCTTGGGGTGAAGAGGAACTAGATAAAATGATTACGATTTTGGATCGACTAGGGGTAAAAGCAAACTTCTTTGTTGAAGGTCGTTATGCTGAAAAACATAAAAATCAGGTTTCTAAATTATATACAGATGGACATTTAATTGGAAATCATTCGTATTCTCATCCCTCAAAATGGGGAGGATATACATATGAGCAATATGTAGAAGAAATCACAAAAACGAATGACGTGTTATCATCAATTATCAATGAACCAATTGTTTACTTTGCCCCTCCTGGTGGTGAGTTTAATGATCGAACCCTAAAGGCTGCAGCGGATCAATCGATGTATACTATTCTTTGGACAGCAGATACCATTGATTGGATGGGAGGAAGTGCTGATCAAATGATTAATCGTGTGATGAGTAAGGTTGAACCTGGGACCTTAATCTTAATGCATCCTAAACCTGAAACGGTCATTGCTTTAGAGCCAATGATTAATCAGTTAAAAGAAAAAGGGTATCAATTTAAAACAGTTGATGAAATGGTAGCGGGAACTCGTCCAGAATGTACAAAATAAAAGGTGAAAAAAAGAGTCTAATTTTTAAAATTAGGCTCTTTTTCTTTGAAAGCAATAAGTAGAGAAGAACCTCGATTACTGTCACCACTAGGGGTTAAAAGTCATAAAATACAACGTAAGAAAACTTGAGGTAGGTGATAGATAATGATTTTAATTATTAATAATGATAAGCGAATGAATTACTTAACTGGTTTTATTCGAGAAAGTGGACTTGATTTAGTTGAGTATCATCCGGAATCATTGAGTTTTGATTTTAATATTTTAAAGCAAACTCGTTATTTTATTTTGCCGTTTGGAGGAATTAGTGCAAGTGGGAAAATTGCAAATACCAATTTGCGATTAAGTGAAGAAGTGCTCTTGAGTTTACCCGAAGATTGTACCATTTTAACCCCAATTAAATACCCGAAATTAGTTGAATTGCTTCAAGTTGTCCCTAGAAAATGTGAAGTAATTTTTGACTATGATGAAGTGGCTATTTATAATTCTATTCCAACAGCAGAAGGCGTTATTTTTAATATTATTAAAAACACAGAAATAACGATTCATCAAGCTGAAATATTAGTGATTGGGGCAGGTAGAACAGGTCAAACCATTGCCAGAGATTTGAAAGCGTTAGGTGCGCATGTCACCGTGACCTTTAGAAAGAAAAAAGACGAGGCGAGATTGTTTGAAATGGGATTAACGCCTATTCATATTGATTTAATGGTTGAAGATTTGCAACATTATGATGTGATTGTAAATACTGTTCCAGCTATGGTGTTAGATGAAGAAGCTTTAAATTATGTTCCAAAAGATTGCTATATTATTGATGTAAGTAGTAAACCAGGTGGAGTCGACTTTGATTATGCAAAACAAATCGGAATACAGGCAGAATTGGCTGGATCGCTTCCAAGTATTGTTGCTCCTAAAACAGCAGCTTATTATCTTTTCCGCTTTTTAACCAATTATATTGCGACTGCTGATAAAAAGGGGAGATAAAGAATGAACCGATACGGATATTCGGTTGCGATTGTAGGGGCAAGTGGTGAAGTTGGAAAAAGTATGGTTGAAACATTAGAACGTTATCCTATTCCGGTGACTTCATTAAAGTTATTGGCATCAAGCCGTTCGGCTGGGAAAAGCATGGTATTTAAAGGGCAACCCCTCATCATTGAAGAATTGACGGAAAATTCTTTCGATGGAATCGATCTTGCTTTTTTTAGTGCTGGAGGAAGTGTGTCAGAAAAATTTGCACCGATTGCGGTTTCTAAAGGTGCTGTCGTCATTGATAATACAAGTGCATTTAGAATGCATCAAGATATTCCACTCGTGGTTCCCGAGGTAAATGCAGACGTTTTAACTCATGAAATGAAGTTAATTGCTAATCCAAATTGTTCAACGATTCAATTAGTGGTTGCTTTAAAACCTTTAATGGATGTTTACGGCATTGAATCGGTCAATGTAGCAACTTATCAGGCGATTTCAGGTGCGGGAGCCAAAGCGTTATATGAATATAATCAAGAGTTGGAACAAGATGATTATGTTCCACAAATTTTACCGACCCGATCAGATAAAGTTCATTATCAAATGGCACACAATGTTATTCCCCAGATTGATGTGTTTATGGAGAATGGATACACCAAAGAAGAAATTAAGATGATTAATGAAACACGAAAAATTTTAAGCGATTCAAGTCTTAAGGTCAATGCAACGTGTGCTAGGGTTCCCGTGCGATATGGACATAGTGTTTGTGCGACTGTGAAGCTAAAAGGTCCCGTTCAAAATCGCCAAGAAATTATGGATTTATTCAAAAACTCATCGGATGTCGTCCTTTATGATGAGATTGAATCTCAAAAATATCCGATGGCTTATTATTTAGCGCATCACGATGATGTTTATGTAGGAAGAATACGGAAGGATTTATTTGAAGACGATGTGATTCATCTTTGGATTGTTGCGGATAACATTCTAAAAGGAGCAGCTCTAAATAGTGTTCAAATTGCTTATTATATGCATCGTCATGGATTGTTAGGTGATTGAAATGGATATCGTGGTTTTAAAGTTTGGTGGAACTTCAGTTTGTGATGAAAAAACAAGATATGAGGCATTTAAACATATTAGACGGGAAGTAAATGCTGGATATAGAGTAGTTGTTGTCGTGTCAGCTATGGGGCGAGTTGGAGCCCCCTACGCGACAGATACGTTAAAATCACTCGTTGCTTATCATCTAAGTAAAAAGGAAAGTGATCGTCTTATCTCTTGTGGTGAAGTAATTTCAAGTATTGTGATGTCTGATTTTTTACAACAAGAAGGCTTGAAGGCTTGTGCCTTAGCACCAAATGAGGTTGGAATTAAAACAGACCGAAATTTTAGTAATGCAAATATTGAAAAGGTTGAAACGGATTATTTGTTAAGTCAATTAAAAGAGTATCAAGTAGTGGTTGTACCAGGATTTGTCGGAACCACATCAGAAAATGAAATCACAACGCTTGGTCGAGGTGGAAGTGATACGTCAGCCGTTGCACTCGGAGCAGCCCTCCATGCCGTTTATGTTGATATTTATTCAGATGTTGAAGGTGTTATGACTGCTGATCCAAAATTAGTTAAAAATGCAAGGGTATTAGAGAAAATAAGTTATGATAACTTAATTGCATTAGCGGCTAGAGGTGCTAAGGTTATTCATTTAAAGGCAGTTGAACTTGCTAAACAAAATCATGTTAAACTTCGACTTCGATCAACAACAGCCGATCATATTGGAACTTATGTCGTAGAAGAGGAAATTAGTAGTATTAGTCTAGCTTATAAAACGGGTTATACTCGCTATGAATTAGTAGGGGTGACCACTCCTATTAATTGTCAGCCACTTACTAAACACGGACTTTATTGGTATGCTTCCAGTCAAGATGAGAAAGTCGTAGAAGACTACTTAACAGAAAATAAAATTAGTTATCAAAAAGAGGAAAATTATGTGCGAGTCAGTTTGATTAATCAACAACGTTCGCCTAAAGAAGAAACATACTATGTGAGTGCAATGAAACTTGAGGATACTCTTAATTTCTTGCACTGTAACTTAACTTAATGAGAAGGATGTGAGAAGAATGAATAGTTTTGGTCCGGTTATTACGGCAATGGTTACACCTTTTGATGAATATAATCAGCTCAATGTTGGTAGCTTAAGAAAACTGATTATTCATTTATTAAAACACGGATCAACCAGTCTAGTCATTACAGGGACAACAGGGGAAGCCCCAACATTAACAGCAATTGAACGTTTGCGTATTTGGGAAACAGCAGTTGATTTTGCAGGCGGAAGTGTCCCTATTATTTGTGGTGTTGGAACTAATAATACGAAAACAACGATTCATAATGTTAAATTAGCAGAAGAAATTGGTGCTGATGGTGTTTTGGTGGTTACTCCATATTATAATAAACCAAATAAAATTGGCTTATTAACGCATTATAAAGAAGTGGCAAATTCAACAGATTTACCTATTATTTTATACAATATTCCATCGCGTACGGGGGTTAGTTTAGATTTAGAAACCATTTTGGAGTTAGCACAACTTAAAAATGTTGTCGGAATTAAAGATTCAAGCGGTGACTTAACATTATTAAAACAACTTAAAGAAGTAATGCCTTCCGATTTTGCCTTATATAGTGGCGACGATTCTAATTATTTAGAAGCATTAAAACTTGGAGGAGCTGGGGTTGTTTCAGTTGCTTCACATGTAGCAGGGTTACAAATGAATCAAATCTATAAATTATTTAAAGAAGGAAAATTAGAAGAGGCGGAAGCTTTACAAAATAAATTAATGCCACTTTATAAAGGATTGTTTAGTACCACGAATCCGATTCCAATCAAAGCGATTTTAAATCAAATGGGAATGGATGTCGGATCACTTCGTTTACCCCTTGTAGAGATGGATCAGTTTGAGGCATTAGATTTATTTAATGAAATCAAAGATTTGGTAGATGAATAAGAATCAAAACGTCTGTTTGAAGTGTGACAGACGTTTTTTCGTATTTTAAAGAGGAAAAAAGCGAATGTTAAATAAAAAAGAAGGATATACTTGTCATTATCTTGCGTTGTGTACTATAATGAATATAGAGATTACGCAGTTTCTTTTAAATGATAATTGAGAGAATTTGACAGACTTATTATCTTACAAGAATGTAAAGAGTAATAAGGATTAGGTCTTTTTCTCAAATTTTAAGTTTATTGATGGGATGCCATGTTTTTTAATTTTTATGAATCATTTTTATTTATTTTAATTTTGAGGGTAGGATATTGTTCGAAGAAATAGAACTAATTTAAGATTGAGAACAAAACCTATTGATATTGACGTTTAGGAAAGTAATTCAAAAATAACATTAAGCATCTTCAAAATAAGTAAACGTACTTTAGAAGGAATTGTACATTTGAAGTCCCATGAGAAGAGGACAGGATTGTGATTTAAAACCATTTATTTAAAAGTTAAAAGCAAAAAAACGTCCGTTACAACGAAATGCTTTAACGTTAATTCAAGATATAAAGGAGGTGAATCGTTGTCAAAAATGTAACCTGTTATCAAGTGATAGCAGTTTTGATAGCGATAAAAATGTGTCATCAGTAGTTGAACAAAAAATCAAAGTATTTGCATTAGGCGGATTAGATGAAAACGGAAAAAATTTATATGTGGTAGAAGTAAATGATAAAATATTTGTTTTAGATGCAGGGTTGAAATATCCAACTGAAGATTTGCTGGGTGTTGATGCGGTAATTCCAGATTTTACTTATTTAAAAGAGAATGTGTCACGTGTACAAGGGATTTTCTTATCACATGGGCATGAAGATCACATCGGGGCCTTACCTCAATTATTGAGTTTGATTAATGTTCCAATTTATGGGACACGCTTAACGATGGCATTAGTAGAAGATTCACTTAGTGAAAATGGACTTGATTTTAAAAACTATAAATTATATAAAATTCGAGAAAATAACGAGCTATTTTTTGGAGATATAAAAGTCACATTCTTCAAAACAACTCACAGCATTCCAGATTCTGTTGCGATTTGTATTCATACAACAGATGGAGTGATTGTATATACGTCTGATTTTACATTCGATCAAAGTGCTAAGGGGCGTTATCAAACTAATTATGCACGTATTTCTGAAATTTCAAAGGAAGGTGTTCTTTGTTTATTATCGGAGAGTATCAATGCCGAAAAATCAGGGCATACAAGTACAGGCAGTTCTTTAACTTATGAATTAGAAGAAGCTTTTTCACGTGCTGAGGGGCGCATTATTTGTTCGCTTTATTCATCGGATTTACATCGTATTCAATTAGTGATTGATTTAGCGATTCAAAATGGACGTAAGATTGCCATTATTGGACGTAAGATGCAACGTATTGTTGATATTTCGGTTAAACTTGGTTATTTGCGAATTCCGAAATCTGCGCTCATGAATTTACTGTATATCGATGAAAAAAATGATAATAATCTGTCTAATCTTGTTGTTTTAGCAACTGGAAATCGCTACGAACCATTTAATGCCTTGATTCGCATGGCAAAACATCAGGATCGTTTAATTCATATTGAAAAAAGTGATACGGTTATTGTGGCAACTGCTCCTATTCCAGGAAATGAAATTAAAGCAGCTCGCACACTAGATTTATTATACCGTACAGGGGCAAGTGTGGTTGCGATTAATAAAAATTTATTACCTTCTTCTCACGCAAGTAGTGAAGATTTGAAATTAATGATGAACTTATTAAAACCACAATACATTATGCCTGTTATTGGAGAATATCGTAATTTAGTCGCTCATGCTAAAATTGCTGAGAAAATGGGATATAATACAGAAAATGTTATTTTGTTAGATAATGGTGATGTGGTTGAATTTCAACAAGGTGAATTAGTTAATCATACGGAACATATTCAAATTGATCAAGTATTAGTTGATGGATTGGGCGTGGGTGATATCGGAAGTGTGGTCTTACGTGATCGTCAATTAATGGCCAATGATGGAATTATTGTGGTGATTGCTAATTTAAATAAAAATACAAAAGAAATTGTCGCAGGACCACAAATTGTGAGTAAAGGATTTGTTTACGAAAAAGGTAATGAAGAGTTATATGCGGCACTTGATGAGTTGGTTCGAAATATTATTGGTCAATTTGTGACAGAACAATATGTAAACTGGCAAGGATTACGTCAAGAATTACGTGATAAAATTGGGAAGTTATTGTTTAACAAGACAAAACGTAAACCCATTATTATTCCAATTGTAGAAGAATTTAATTTATAATCCAATTGAACAGCTGCCAAACGGCAGCTGTTTTTGACTTAGTTCAAGATTTCTAAAAAAAGAACGTCAGATATTAATGGAAAATTAGGGATTTTATGAGATAATAAGTAAAGTACGATTATGAAGTAATAGAGGGATTATTATGGCACAAAAAAAGAAAGTGAAACAAAAAAAACAAACGTTTGTTACGGATTTATATATTGAGTTAATTGGAATTGGCTTAATCTTATTATCTATTTTAACTCTAGGTCAACTTGGAATTATCGGAACTTTTTTGAAGCGAATTTTCTTATTTGTTTTTGGTGAGTTTTTTTGGGTAGTGGCTCTGGCGATGATTATCAATGGTGGTAAAATGATTTTTAGTCGAAAAGTTCCGACGTTTTTTACGACGCGTCAAATTGGTTACTATTTAATGTTTATTGCTTTTATTTCATTTAGTCATCTCCCGGTTTATCGTGAATTTAATGCACACAATACACCGTTGCTTTCCGGGATGGTTAATTATTATTGGAATAATGATGTCTTAAATACGACCTTTACAGTAGGTGGCGGATTCATTGGATCTGTAATTTATGGGATTTTCGTTCCATTAATGACAGCAATTGGATTATATATTTTATCTTTAGTTATTCTTTGTTATGGAACATTACTCGTCTTTAATTTAACATTTAAAGATGTATATGAAGGAATCAAACTATCTAGACTTGAGTATCGAGAAAAAAGAATGAAAAAAGTAAAAAAAGCAACTAAACCTAAGGTGAAAAAGAGATCCGATCAGGAAGAGATAGAAGAAGAGGCAGAAGAGTTGAATGCGATGATCGACACAACCACTCCTATTTTTGATTTTGAGAATGATGAGGTAACCATTACAACGTTTGATCAAGAGGTTGAATTGCAAGAGGAAGGGGAGGAAGAACTCGAGTTTAAAATTAGTGATTTTGCTGAAAAAATAAAACAGGAAAAAGTAGAACCTCATTCAACGATTGAAACGTTTATGAGTGATGAGAATTACACCCTACCTCCATTAGATTTGCTTGTAGATTATCAACAAACTAATAATTCGCAACGGATGCTGGTTAGTGCAAAAGCACAAGCCAGAAAACTTGAAGACACATTTAAGAATTTTGATGTGAAGGCAAAAGTTCAAGAAGTTCATATCGGACCTGCTGTCACACGATTTGAAATTTTACCAAATGTCGGTGTAAAAGTTAGTAAAATTATTGGCTTAACCGATGATATCGCCTTAGCACTTGCGGCGAAAGGGATTCGAATCGAGGCTCCTATTCCAGGAAAGTCTGCTATTGGGATTGAAGTTCCAAATCCTAAACAAACGCTAGTGACATTTAAGGAGATTGTAAAGGAAGTTCCGCAAAAACAGCAATCAGAAAAACTTTTAATGGTTCTCGGACGAGATATCTCGGGAAAAACAGTGTATTCACCATTAAATAAAATGCCTCACTTACTTGTAGCAGGCGCAACAGGTTCAGGAAAGTCAGTTTGTATTAATACAATTATTTGTAGTATCTTAATGCGTGCGACTCCGAATGAAGTGAAGATGTTAATGATTGACCCGAAAAAGGTAGAGTTAAATGGTTACAATGGGGTTCCACATTTATTAGCACCAGTTGTGACGGATCCACGCCTTGCGTCTCTTGCGTTAAAAAAAGTGGTGACGGAAATGGAATATCGCTATGAATTGTTCAGTGAGAGTGGAACTCGTAATATTGAAGGTTATAATGATTATGTTCGTCATCAAAATGAGATGAATGAAATTAAAAAGACGGTTTTACCATTTGTTGTGGTAATTATTGACGAGTTAGCGGATTTAATGATGGTTGCGTCAAAAGAAGTAGAGGAGTGTATTATGCGATTAACTCAAATGGCACGTGCTGCTGGAATTCATTTGATTATCGCAACACAACGACCTTCAGTAGATGTCATTACCGGAGTTATTAAGGCGAATATCCCATCTCGTATTGCGTTCGGTGTTTCATCGGCTGTCGATTCACGTACGATTATTGATATGCCAGGAGCGGAGAAGTTACTCGGAAAAGGGGATATGTTATTTTTACCAATGGGAGCTTCAAATCCAACGCGTGTGCAAGGTGCGTTTATTTCGGATGAAGAAGTTGTTCGAATTGTAGAGTTTATTAAGAATCAAGTCCAACATGAGGAGATTAAACAAGATTTCTTAGAAAATTTAGAACAAGGGCAAAGTGAAAGCAATACGATGGAAGATCCACTGATGAGAGAAGTGTTATCTTATATTATTGAAAGTAAAAAAGTTTCAGCTTCGCTCTTACAAAGACGTTTCCGTATTGGATATAATCGTGCAGCTAGAATTGTGGATGATTTAGAATCGGCAGGATTAATTGGTCCAAGTGAAGGAAGTAAGCCACGTGAGGTCTTGATGTCAGAGGGGCAGTGTCAAGAATTAATGTCGAATTTGAAATAGTTTCATCGTAAAAGCGCCGAGTTGACATTTTTATGTCAGGGGAAAGCATATGATACAAAATATGATTTAATTAGACATAAGAGATGTGATAAAATAAAAGAGTGCTGATGAAAGGGGTTTTATAAATGGGGCTTAATCAAAAGCGAGTGGCGATTGCAACCTTTGCAATGAGTCTTTTGCTTTGTACGGGATGTCAACCATTCAATCAGAGTCTAGGTACATTTCAAACAGGTGAAGAGGAGACGAGCAGTATTAAATTACTACAGCCTATTTCAATTGAGACGGTTAGCGAAGAACAAGAGGATCAACAACCTATGACACGCCAAGTGGTTGAAGTGGCGACGAAATTGAAAGTTGGCTTAGTAGATGATCCCCATCAAGATTTAAATCGTGAATTACTTCAAAAGATAAGTAAGGAATTGAATAGGGAATATCCTGAAATTAAATTTGAAGTGGAAACACCCAAAGAAAATAATGCAAATAGTTATTTAAATACGGTGAATCAATTAATTGCAAGTGGGGCGCAATTGATTTTAATACCGAATTCAACATATGAGAAAGAACTTGAAACCATCATCAATAATTATCCGGATATTGTTTTTTTAACCTTTGACTATTACACGAAGTCATCAAATGTATTTGGAGTTAAATTTCATGAAGAATCTGCAGCCTTTTTAGCAGGAGTCATAGCTGCTTTACAAACGAATACCAATAAGATTGCTTATTTAGGCTATGCAGATGATTCATCAGTAGAGAACAAATATGGTTGTGGATTTATAGCAGGTGCTAAAGCCGTTCGTTCTGATATTGAAGTAACAGAAAAATATATTTTAAAATCAATTTCAACAGTTGATTTAAAGCAGGTCGTTAAAAGCTTGTATGATGATCATCATGATATTGTATTCGAGAGGGTAGGTTCTTTACAACATGATGTCATTGAAGTGGCGAAACAGTATACACAAAATCATCGTCCTGTATGGGTGATAAATTCAGTCATCGATTTATTAGAAGAAGGTCGTCTTTCAAATGGAAACTCAGTGGTATTAACATCCGTTTTGAAAAATGTTGACGTCGCAGTTTCTAATCTTTTAAATGGGTGGTTAACACAAGAATTTACGCTTGGAAATCAGCTCATTTTAGGGCTTGAAAACGGGGGCGTTAGGGTGACCTTAGAAAATGAGCAGTTAGAAGGGAATACTGTTAGTATCGTTCAGGACTATCAGGAAAAAATTATCTCGGGAGAAATTGTCGTTTCAACTGATTTAACTCAATAATTTAAAAAAAGAGGAAGATTGATATCCCCTCTTTTTTTGATGTTTGTGGAAAATAAGTAATAAGTCAGTGAATTTGATGAATAATAAAAGAAGATAAAAAAATGTCATAAAAGGAGGTTCAACTATGAAAAAAAATAGTATAAGCATTCTATTTTTTTTAATACTTAGCTTTGTATTAGTCGCTTGTAACAATTCATCAAAGAGTGAAGAAGCGTTAAAAATTGGAATGTTGATTGACTCGGGAAGCATCGATGATAAGTCGTTTAATCAAGGAACGTGGGAAGGAATCCAACGTTACGTTGAGGATCATGAAGGTGTAAAGGCACAGTTTGTTCAACCGTCAGGCGAAACAACGGAAGATTATGTCACATCAGGTGATAATTTAATCATGGCAGGTAGTAACATTGTCATTGCACCAGGATTTAAATTTGAAGAGGCGATTACGAAATTACAACAAGAAAATCCAGAAGTTAAATTTGTTTTATTAGATGGGCAACCATCTGTAGAAAGTCCTAATACAATGTCTATCTATTTTGCAGAAAATGAAGCTGGATTTTTAGTTGGAATGGCGGCAGCTCTTCAATCTAAAACAGAAAAAGTTGCTTTTATAGGTGGAATGAAAATACCAGCTGTTGAAAAATTTGGAAGAGGCTATGTAGCGGGTGTTGCTTATGCTAATCAATTGTATGGAACGAAGACGATAGTGACTGATTATCAATTTCAAGGGACCTTTTATGATGTACAAGGTGGGCAAATGATGGCCGGAGGCATGTACGATAAAGGGGTGGATATTATCTTCTCAGCGGCAGCTGCCGTTGGAAATGGTGTGATTAATGAGGCCAAAGCACGTACTGAGAATCAGGAAGAGGTGTATGTAATTGGGGTTGATATTGATCAATATGAGGAGGGAAAATTAGGAGATGACCAATCAGTTATCCTAACTTCTGCGATTAAGCGAATTGATAATGCGGCTTATGATGCATTGGATGATATTGCTCAAAGTGAATTTCGTGGTGGAGAGGTGATCATTATGGATGCAAAAGCAAATGGAGTTGGGATTCCTTTAGAAAATCCTAATTTAACAACTGAGACATTAGAAAAAATAGAAGCAGCACTTAACTTGATGAAAAATGATCAGTTAAGTGTTCCTAAGACAGCTGAAGAATTAACAGCCTTTTTAGCTGAGTATCAATATGATGCTAGCCTAATAAATTATAATTAGATCATTTATAAAAGCTTTTAAAGAAAGATTATTCCTTCTTTAAAAGCTTTTATGTTAGGCGCCTATTTTTAGATTGGGAGGAATCATTTTAAAAACATATTCAATGCAATCAACTTAAAACTTAATCGTAGTTTTAAAAAAGAAAAGTAATATTTGGTCTTTTAATACAATTTATACTTAACAAAAAGCGACAAAATATTTACATTAAATAGCTTTTCTGTTAAACTTAAGATGTATAAAATATGAGGAGGCCATACAAATGAAAAAATTACTTTCTATGTTTGCTGTTGCAATGTGTGCTACAGTTGGACTAACTGCTTGTGGAGGAGCAGAAGAAGCAAAAACTGAAACACCTCAAACTGGAAATCAAACGACTGTAAAAGTTGGGATGATGACAGACTCAGGAACCATTGATGACAAATCATTTAACCAAGGAACTTGGGCTGGAATCCAACAATATGCAGCTGATCACACAGGTGTTGAAGTGAAATATGTTCAACCAGGTGGGGAAGCGAAAGAAGACTACTTAAGTGCAGCAGATAATTTAATCATGTCAGGAAATCAAATTATTGTTGCTCCTGGATTCAAATTTGAAGAAGCAATCAACGAATTACAAGTTGCAAACCCAGATACAAAATTCATCATTTTAGATGGACAACCGGCTGAGATGGCTGAAAATACAGTTGCGATTTACTTTGCTGAGCAAGAAGCTGGATTCTTAGCAGGTGTTGCAGCCGCTTTACAAACACAAACAGGAAAAGTTGGATTCATTGGAGGAATGAAAATTCCTGCTGTTGAAAAATTCGGATTCGGATATGTAGCAGGTGTTGCTTACGCGAATGCTACTTATGGATTAGAAGTTGAAGTAGCTGATTATTTATACAATGGAACATTCACTGATGTTCAAGGTGGACAAGCGCAAGCTGGTGGAATGTACGATAAAGGAATCGATATTGTGTTCGTAGCAGCTGGTGGAGTTGGAAATGGTGTTATCAATGAAGCTAAAACTCGTGCAGAAGCCGGTGAGGAAGTTTATGTGATTGGAGTTGACGTAGACCAATATGAAGAAGGTGTCATGTCAAATGGTAAATCTGTTATCTTAACTTCTGCCATCAAACGTATTGATAATGCAGCTTATGAAAACATTGATACATTTGTAAATGGAAACTTCCCAGGTGGGCAAGTCATCACAATGGATGCTAAAACAAATGGAATTGGATTACCTGAAGTGAATCCAAACTTAACAGAAGATACAACTACCAAAACAAATGAAGTATTCGAAGCTATCAAAGCAGGTACAGTAGTTGCTCCAACTTCTGCAGAAGAATTAGAATTAATGTTAGCAGAATTAGGATATGACGCAAGCAATATTAACTTTAAATAATTCATTTAAATACTATTGATTGTTTGTTAAACGAAGTACGCCTGTTCACAGGCGTACTTTTTTTAAAGTAAATAATAAGAATAGGATTTAACACATACTAAGTAAGAGAGTATACCATGGAGTTCATTATCACCGACATTGGATACGTTATCATAAAAAAGAAAGGGGTTAAATCATGGAATACGTGATTGAAATGTTGAACATCACAAAAGAATTTCCAGGGATTAAAGCCAATGATAATATTACACTGCAAGTTGAACCAGGAGAAATTCATGCCCTTTTAGGAGAAAATGGCGCTGGTAAATCAACACTGATGAGTGTTCTATTTGGACTATATAAGCCAGAAGAAGGATGTATTAAAGTTCGCGGAAAAGAAGTTAAGATTACAGACCCAAATGTCGCAACTGAGTTAGGAATTGGGATGGTCCATCAGCATTTTAAGTTAGTTCATAATTTTACGGTTACCGAAAATATCGTTCTAGGTAATGAACCGAAGCTATTTGGTGGGCGTATCAATATCAAAAAGGCAGCTAAACGTGTAGCTGAATTATCAGAACGTTATAACTTACATGTTGACCCATATGCTAAAATTGAAGATATTTCAGTTGGAATGCAACAACGTGTTGAAATTTTAAAAATGTTATATCGAAATGCTGAAATTTTAATTTTTGATGAGCCAACAGCTGTTTTAACACCACAAGAAATTGAACATTTAATGGAAATTATGCGTCAGTTAACCGCTGAAGGTAAATCTATTATTGTGATTACACATAAATTGAAAGAAATTAAAGCAGTGGCGAAGCATTGTACCATTATCCGAAAAGGAAAAGGGATTGGAACAGTCGTAGTGGCTGATACTTCAGAGCAAGAATTGGCTGATTTAATGGTTGGGCGTCAAGTAACGTTTAAACTAGATAAAGACGCGGCTAAAGTTGGAGCCCCTGTTTTACAAGTTGAAAATCTAACGGTTAAAAACAATCGTGGCGTTTCAGCACTTAAAAATTTATCTTTGACGGTCCATGAAGGTGAAATTTTAGGTGTTGCTGGAATTGAAGGAAATGGTCAAAGTGAATTAATCGAAGCTATTACAGGATTAAAACCTGCTGATTCAGGAATAGTGAAATTAGCTGGAAATGATATTAGTAAATTACCAGTTCGAAAACGTACTGAGGCAGGAATTGGGCACATCCCAGAGGATCGTCATAAGCATGGATTAGTTTTAGATTATTCATTAGAAGATAACTTTATTTTACAAACCTATTATCAGCCCTCATTTAGTAAAGGTGGCTTCCTAAACCGACAAGCTATTCGTGAACAGTCAGAGCAGTTAATTGAACGATTCGATGTTCGCAGTGGACAGGGTAGCACCACTATTACACGTAGTATGTCAGGTGGGAATCAACAAAAGGCAATTATTGCACGTGAAGTAGTTCGTTCACCGAAGTTGTTAATCGCAGCACAACCGACTCGTGGTCTCGATGTAGGAGCTATTGAATATGTTCATCGAGAATTAATTGCAGAACGTGACAAAGGACGTGGCGTTTTACTTATCTCGTTAGAACTTGATGAAATTTTAAATGTTTCAGATCGCGTCGCTGTTATTTATGAAGGTGAAATTGTTGCGATTTTAGAAACAGCCAACACAAATGAAAAAGAAATTGGATTATTAATGGCCGGTGCAGGTAAACAAAGAGGTGAGGAATAATGAAAAAGATTAATTTTAGTCTAGCGGATGACAATGTTCAAAAAAAATTGGCACCTTTTGCTTCTGTTATTCTTGGCTTCATCATTGGATTTATTGTTTTATTATGTTTAGGGTATAACCCAGCAGAAGGATTTTCGTATTTATTCCAAGGTGGATTTAAAGGCATCATGAGTGGAAACTTAAAACAGTTTGGAAATACTTTATTGCAGATGACACCATTAGTTTTAACGGGATTATCAGTGGCATTTGCCTTTAGAACTGGATTATTTAATATTGGGGTTTCAGGTCAAATGTTAGTCGGTGGTTTTGCAGCGGTTTACTGTGGGATTATCCTTGATTTACCTCGTTTTATTCATCTACCAGTGGTGGTGTTAGTCGCGATGTTAGCAGGTGGAGTTTGGGCGATTATCCCAGGTTTATTAAAAGCAAAATTTAAAATTCACGAAGTTGTGACATCAATTATGATGAATTATATTGCACTTTGGATGGTTCAATATGGCGTAACGACATTTATTCCAGGAAAATATAGCACAGAATCTGCAACCATTAGTGAGACAGCATCATTAAAAACGGCTTGGATGACATCACTTTTTGATGGTTCATCGATCAATATTGGATTTATTTTAGCGATTTTGGCTTGCCTTGTTGTTTGGTTAATTTTAGATAAAACGACGTTTGGATATGAATTAAAGGCTGTTGGATTTAATCCAGATGCGGCACATTACGCAGGGATGAAAGTTAAACGTAATATCATTCTTTCAATGATTATTGCCGGATGTTTAGCAGGTCTTGCAGGAGCGACCTATTATGTTGGTTATACGAATCATGTTAAAATTGGTGTTTTACCAACGCAAGGATTTGATGGAATTGCCGTTGCGTTACTTGGATTAAATACACCAATTGGTGTCTTCTTATCTGCTTTCTTATTTGGATTTATGAAGGTAGGAGGAGAATTCATGCAAGCAATGACAGCTGTCCCAAAAGAGTTAATTGATATTATTATTTCAACAATTATTTACTTCTCAGCGATTGCTTTATTAATTCAAAGTTTCTTTAAAAAAGTAGCACCGAAGAGAAAAGATGGAGGTGTTAAATAATGTGGGAATTTATTGTGGCAATGATGCCGTATGCTCTTGCGTTTACAGCACCGATGTTAGTCACAGCATTAGGTGGATTATTTAGTGAACGCAGTGGAGTCGTTAATATTGGATTAGAAGGTTTAATGGTCATTGGGGCTTTCACGACTGCATTTTATATCAATCAAGCTTATCAGGGTAGTGATTCAACGATTTGGATTGGAATTTTACTTGGTGGAGTAGCGGGATGTTTATTCTCTTTATTACATGCGTATGCGAGTATTAATCTTAAGGCCGATCAAGTTATTTCAGGAACTGCTATTAACTTATTAGCACCCGCGCTAACTATTTTCTTAGCACGTACTTTAACAGGATCTCAAAATATTAGTATCCTCAAAGGTGTCTCACGTTTTGATGCCCCAATCTTATCGGATATTCCTATTATTGGACCTTTATTCTTTAGCAAGATGTATTTAACCACTTTTATTGTATTAGGATTAGTGGTTTTAACTTGGTATATTGTCTTTAAAACATCTTTTGGATTACGTCTGCGCGCGTGTGGAGAACATCCACAAGCAGCTGATTCAATGGGGATTAATGTTTATAAAATGCGTTATTTTGGTGTGTTAGCATCTGGATTCCTATCGGGAATCGGAGGCGCTTTAATTATTGTTACCACATCTGGAGAATTTAACGGATCGGTTGCAGGGCTTGGATTCTTAGCATTAGCAGCTTTAATTTTTGGTAAATGGAATCCATGGACCGTATTATTCGCTTCGTTCTTCTTTGGATTTATGAAAACATTAGGGCAATTAGCTTTAATTAATGATACGTTAAAATCATTTGAAATTCCGATGGAGTTTTATAACGCGTTACCATATGTGATGACATTAGTCGCTTTAGTTGTATTTAGTCGTAATATTGTCGGACCAAAGGCAGCTGGGGAACCTTACGATAAAGGAAAACGTTAAAATAAACAAAAAGACAGGA
>NZ_AEXQ01000139.1:0-52524 GCF_000191865.1 Turicibacter sp. HGF1 | reverse complement strand
ACCTATTTGCAATCAAAAGAAAATTATGATACTTTTTAAAGGTATTTTAATAAGTTTTTTTATAGACTTTATAAAATAGTTTTATAAAGTGAAAGGAAGGAACTTTCTTGAATCAAGTCAATACAACGATGACAGTGAAACGAATCAATACAGAGCTTGTAAGAGCAACGCTTAAAAGACTGAAATCGGCGACAAAACCTGAAGTTGCTAAAGCAACGGGGCTTAGTGTTATGACCTGTGGAACCATTTTAAATGAGTTACTTGCAACGGGTGAAGTGTTAGAGCAACAAGTGGATCCTTCGAGTGGAGGACGTCCAGCTATTCGTTATGAGTATCACGCCAATTATGCTCAAATCGTCTGTTTATATGCGAGAACGGAAGGGAATGAGCATTTTATCAGTTATCAAGTTTGTAATTTATTAGGTGAGTGTTTAGAAGAAAACACGATTTATTATGACGAGATTACGTATGACGTATATGAACAACAATTAGAGCGCCTAAAAGATGTTTATCCAGCGATTAAAGTAGCAGGAATTGGGGTCCAGGGTGTCGTGCATGAAGGGGTGATTGGTGTTTGTGATATCAAGAGGCTTGAAAAGGTGGACATTGTTTCGAAGTTAGAAGACAAATTAAAGATTGACATTGTCGCTCAAAATGATATGAATTTAATCACGTATGGTTACTATCAAAAACAAGAGGATGAATCCCCCAAAAACATAGCCTATGTTTATTTTCCTGATGGTAACTACATGGGAGCCGGTCTGATTGTGAATGGACAAGTGGTGAAAGGTGAAACTAACTTTTCAGGAGAGTTATCGTTCTTACCGTTGGGGATCCTAAGAAGTGAACAACTAGGGCAGTTCAAACAACCAGACACCATGGTTAAATTAGCCGCGAAAAGTATCGCGTCACTTATTGTGATTATTAATCCAGCAGTAATCGTTTTAGCAGGACGCTGTGTAAAAGAAGAAGATTTAAAACGGATTGAATCAGAGGTTAAGACAATGATTCCAGCTGTTCATATGCCAACACTTAAGTATCGTCATGATATTCATGCCGATTATATGAATGGATTAAAAACGTTGACGCTAGAACAACTATCGTACCCATTTAAATTTGAGAAGAAGACATTTTAGGAGGAAAAATGATGACTGAAAAAGAAAGAATGTTAAGTGGAAAACCTTATTTAGCGTTTGAAGACACGTTACTCGAAGAACGCCAACGCGCGAAAGGACTTGTTTATGAAATTAATACGTTGCATCCGTTTAAACTCGATGAACGACGTACGCTGTTAAAAGAATTGCTCGGAAAGACAGGTGAAAATTTCTTTGTTGAGCCACCATTTCGTTGTGATTATGGTTATAACATTGAAATTGGAGAAAATTTTTACTCAAACTATAACTGTACGATACTAGATTGTGCCAAAGTGACAATAGGAAATAACGTATTATTTGCACCTAATGTGAGTTTATTTACAGCTGGACATCCGATCGATGCGACATTGCGTGCACAGGAGTATGAATATGCGTTTCCCATTACGATTGGAAATGATGTATGGATTGGAGGAAATACGGTCATTAACCCAGGAGTGACGATTGGAAGCAACGTGGTTATCGGATCAGGATCAGTCATCACGAAAGATATTCCATCCAATTGTATTGCTGCTGGAAATCCATGCCGTGTGATTCGTGACATAACAGAGGAGGATAAGCAATATTATTATAAGAAACTAAAATTTGATCGCTAGGAGGAGAAAGATAATGGAGGGGATTATCAAGCAATTGATTGAGGAATATCGTAAACTTGAAGAAGTTGAGGCCATTACGATTGCAGGTTCACGTTCCGCTAATCGATCAGATGAGCAGTCTGATATCGATATCGATTTGTTTATTACTGCACCCATTTCAGTTGAAAAACGCCGAAACATTGCAACGAAGTTTTCATCTAACATGGAAATTGATAATCGATTTTTCGGAACGGGGGACGAGTTCTTTTTGAAGGATTATCCTATTGAAATCGATGTTTGTTTATTTGATTGGCAAGATATCGTGTCAGGATTAAAACGCGTCATGGAAGATTATCAGGCAAGTACCGGTTATACGACCTGTTTTGTTCATAACGTGGTAAATGCCCAGATTGTTTTTGATCGTCATGGGGAGTTTTCTAAAACACAAGAAAAATATAAAACATCCTATCCTAAAACCTTAAAACAAAATATCATTAGGATGAATTATCCGATTTTAAGACAGTGTTTTTCCTCATATGAGGCGCAAATTAAAAAGGCCATAACGCGAGGGGATTTAAATAGTGTTAATCATCGAGTCACTGCTTTTTTAGCGAGCTATTATGATATTTTATTTGCAGTGAATGAGATGTTTCATCCGGGGGAGAAACGATTACTTCATATTTTAATGCACCAGTGTGATAAATGTCCGGAGCATTTACAACAAAACGTCGAAGCGTTAATACAATCAGTCGGAGTGGATTCAAATAGTGTCTTAGCGTGTTTAACGTCATTAGTTGATGAACTTGATGTATTATTAAAACAAGAGAACTTACTTGATTAAACAAGAGCGTTACTCTTGTTTTTTTATTTCATGTTAACTTTGAATTTCAAAATAGTTGACGTAATAATAGAGATATGCTAAACTCTTTTTAATTCAAACTGTTTGAAATTCAAAACAAAGGAGAAAAAAGATGATTTTAAAGGAAGAGTTGTTAAGTATACTGGAGCAAAATCGTCATCAAGTTATGTCGGGGCAACTCTTAGCTAATCAATTAAATGTCAGTCGCACAGCAATTTGGAAATGCATTACGGCATTAAAAGAGGATGGCTATGAGATTAATACGATTCAAAATAAAGGGTATCAACTTCATAAATCTTGTGATGTACTATCCGTTGCCGGTATTAAAAGTCATTTAAAGTCATGCTACCAATCTAACGATATATTCTTACACCAAATCATTCCGTCAACGAATGAAGAAGCGAAACGATTGCTCACACTGGGAGTTAAGCATCAGACGGTGGTCTTAGCTGAGGGGCAAAGTGCAGGAAAAGGTCGCTTTGGTCGTGCTTTTTATTCACCAGCGCGAAGTGGAATTTACATGACGCTCATTTTACATCCTAATTTACAGCTTAAAAGTTCAGTCTTGCTCAGCACAGCCGTATCAGTTGCGATTTGTCGGGCGATTGAAGTGGTTTGTGGGATACAAACACAGATTAAATGGGTAAATGATATTTATTTGAATGAAAAGAAAGTAGGAGGAATTTTAACGGAGGCAGTCACCGATTTTGAAAGTGGAAGGGTTGAAAGTGTCATGATTGGCATTGGATTAAATGTCTCGACCGACATCTTTCCAAAAGAACTAGAAGAGATTGCAACATCGATTAAGCCTAAATTGGGAACGCGCAATCAATTGGTGGCTGAAATTTTAAATCAAGTATTTAAGATTTGTGAAAATTTAGAGTCAGCTAACTTTTTAGAAGAATATAAGGAAAGATCCACCGTTTTAGGAGAAGACATTTACTTTATCCAAAATGGAGTTAAACAAGTTGGGAAAGCGATTGAAATAGACCATGAAGGAGCCTTAATGGTGAAATTGCCTGACTCAACTATCATTCGACTGAATTCTGGGGAAATCACCATTCGTAAGAGTGGAATCGGAATTGAATCTTTTGAAAAGGTAGGAATTCAAATCGACTCATGAGACTTTTTAGAATTAAAAATTAAAGGATTAATCCAAAAAGAAGGAGCTTAAAAATGAAAACACACGATTTAACTAAAATGGCCATTTGTATCACCTTATTATGTATTTCATCTTATGTCTCATTTCCATTACCATTGTCGCCTGTTATGATTACAACACAGACGATTATCATTAATTTAATTGCGCTAATTTTAACGCCAAAGCAAGCCTTTGTCACTGTGTCGTTATATATCATAATGGGGTTGATTGGCTTGCCTGTTTTTTCAGGAGGAGCTTCAGGTCTTGCTAAAATTTTAAGTCCAACGGGAGGCTTTATTATGGGATTTTTAATCGCAGCTCCACTCATGAGTTATGTAAAAGGAGAATGCGTCCATTTAAAATCAGCGTTATGCATTACAATCTTAATTGGAATGCCGATTATTTATTTATTTGGAACGTATTGGATGAGTTTAAATCAAGGAATTGGTATTTATGATGCGTTTAAAGTGTCTGTTATCCCGTTTGTTTTAGGTGATGTAGTCAAATGTGTGATTGCCTCTTTAGTAGCGGTTAGACTCACTAAAAGGGTTAATCAATCCGTTTTTAGAGGGCACCTTGTGAATGAATAATGTGGTGGATTTAGAATCTTTATTTGGATTTAAACTTGATTTGATAGAAGAGGAAGAATGTCACTTTATGACCTGAAAATTAAAAAGTGAAGTCACGAATTTCGAGACTTCACTTTTTATGATGAAGTTGTTTATCCTAAGGCAACATCCATGACCATCATCACCATAAATCCTAAGATGACACCGATAGCGGCTAAGTTTTTATTGTCTCTTGCACTTTCTGGAATCAATTCAGAAGACACGACTGAAATCATAGCACCAGCTGCGAAAGCTAATAAAAAAGGAAGTAAGCTACGAACACTAATAGCTGCCAAGGCTCCAATCACACCTGCCACAGGTTCAACTAATCCAGAAGCTTGTCCAGAAAGGAATGATTTCCATCGACTATACCCTTCTCGACGTAAAGGTAGTGAAACGGCAGCCCCTTCAGGAAAGTTTTGAAGTCCGATTCCAATAGCGAGTAAAATAGCAGAAATTAAAGTGGCTCCTTCAATTCCCGCGACAACACCACCAAATGCAACCCCGACAGCTAATCCTTCGGGAATATTATGTATCGTAACTGCTGACACGAGCAGTAAACTGCGTTTTAAAGAATTTTTACCTTCGGCATCTCTCCACTGATTAAAGTAGAAGTGATCCATTAGTTTTTCAGATAAGACAACAAATAAACCGCCAGCTAAAAATCCAAGTGCTGGAGTAAACCAGACGAAATGTGAACCTAAATCTTCCGCTAACTCGAGTGCTGGATTTAATAATGACCAGAAACTGGCGGCAATCATAACGCCTGCTCCAAATCCGAGCATCCCATCAAGTAATCTTTTATTAATGTTCTTAAAGAAAAGAACGACGGCAGCTCCTAGAGCAGTTACTCCCCAAGTAAAAATTGTCGCAAGTAATGCTTGAATTACTGGAGAGAGGCTAGCAAACCATTCCATTTTAAAAATCCTCTCCTTTTTGTCTGTTTATACATTGTCAGTATATTCTAATCTTAGAAATGTGTGCCTGCCTAAAGATGAAGATAAGGAGCTCATTCTCAAATTTGGAAAATATTTAGGCTAGATAACAGTGAATTTTTTTTATATAATAGGATTGTTAGAAATGGAATGTCAAATCAGACAAGTGCTGATTGGCAGACCATTTTAATGATCTCATGTTGGCGCATGAGATTTTTTTATGGGGTTTAATGAACTTTGTTTTTCGCATGAAGAAATCATTGGAGTGCAATTGAAATTCGAAACAATCTAAAATGGAGCGCTGAGGGCGTTCCTTTTTTAATGGATCATTACTGTTGTGCCATCGGGAATCGTCTCATAAATCCATTTTGCATTCGATGGATTTAAACGGATACAACCATGACTTAAAGCTTGTCCGAGTCTTCCATCAATGATATAGCTGCCTGTTGGATCGTATAAAACGGAATGATAGTAATAACCTTCGGCAAAACGTGTGGCATCTTTAACCGTATAACGGTTTGTTCCAAAAGAGGGTTTTCGTCCAATGATTGAAAACGTTCCGCTAATCGTAGGTGTACGAGGAGCGCCAATCGTTGATTTCCATTTGAAAAGTTGGGTCCAAATGTCGTTTTCTTTTTTAAACACATACGTCTCGCGATGCTTCAAATCAGTCGTTAACAAATAATCAGTGGGGCTTTGAATATCATTATCATTCACAAATTTTAACATATCAGTTGAAAACTCAGCTTGTTTCGTTAAATCAGGTTTTTGACCATCATCAGATAGATAAGTATTAAACACATAACCAAATTCATCGTTGTAAACGACATAACTCCAGTTTCCCTCTGTTGCTAAAACTTCAATACGTGATTGTTTGGGAATAAGGGTTAGTACATTAGAAGTGGTTGATGGCGCTTCTCGTAAATTTAAGTTGCTATAAGGGGACATTGTTTTTGACACATAATCACGACTGACATACCCTCTCGTCCCTTGATAATTCACTTCTAACCATTCATCATCCGTATCCGTCACTTCGATTTTTGAATACTTCGGAATCATCAAAAGGATTGGGGCTGAGGTTGATTTACCCCTTCGAAGATTTAAGTTACTGGTTGTATATTTGATTTGAATCGCACGCACTTGGAAATTGATAATTTGCAATTGTATCCATCCTTTCAAAGTTAGTCTACTCATAGCCTATGTGAAGATTAAATAATCAGTTCATGATATAATGTGAAAAAATGGAGGGATGGATTTGCAAACAGAAGGAGTATTTACAATCGTAGTAAACAAGAAGCAGGAGGTATTATTAGTCAAACGAAAAGATTTACCGATTTGGGATTTACCAGGAGGTAGAGTGGATGAAAGGGAATTATTAGAAGAGGCGGCCAAACGTGAGGTGCGTGAAGAAACTGGATACGAGGTGGAGATTGTTGACAAAGTGGGTGTTTATGATCGACCATCATTTCATGATGTGCAACATATCTACACAGGCATTGTAACGGGAGGCTGAGGAATTGAAAACGGTCCTGAAACAGCTAAACTCAAATTTTTTAATCCCAAATGTCTGCCGCTTTTGATGGTGCCACACCGTAAAAAACAAATTAGAGATTATCAAAAAAATAAACGTCACCTTAAAGAAATATTAGAAGATTCTTGGTTATTTTTGAAGTTGTTTCACTAACAGTTAGTATAAGTTTGAGAGGGATGAAACAAGATAAGAAGAGTAATTTCATGAAAGTGAATGAAGAGAATGGAACAAAAAAATTTAAAAAAATTAATCTTAAGTGGCGTCTTATTTGTTGGACTGATTGCGATTACGTTTTACCTTTTATTTCGTAAGCAAAATCTAGGTGACTTATTTCAAACACTCAAACTTGTCAATTTGATGTGGGTGTTCATTGGGGTAGGATGTATGTTTATATATATGTGTCTAGATGCGTTAAATATCAAGCGAATCTTACATATTCTACATCAAGATATTTCCTATTTTAATTGCTTAAGGTATACTTTTTCAGGCTTTTTCTTTAGCTCAGTAACCCCTTCAGCATCTGGTGGTCAGCCGATGCAAATTTATTATATGTTTAAAGATCACATTGAAATCTCGCATTCTTCTTTAGCTTTATTGCTTAACTTTGCGAGCTTTCAACTCGTGACGATTACGGTGGCGATTATCTCCTTTTTAAGTGAGTATCGATTTTTAGGGGATATTGGAAGAACCCTAAAAATTTTATTAATGATTGGCGTTGGCGTAAATTCTTTTTTATTGGTTATCGTATTGATGGGGATTTTTTCAAAAACATGGTCTCTTAAAATCGTTGATTTTGTTTTAAGTCTTTTACAAAAGCTAAAGGTTAAACAAATTGAGTATTTGAGACAATTAGCATATGATCAAATTAAAAAGTATCAAGAAGGAGCTGTCTACATAAAGACACATCAAACACGCATGGGATCAGTTTTATTAACCACCTTTTTTCAAGTCATGGCCATGCATTCTGTAACGTATTGTGTGTATCGAGCGTTTGGCTTATCAGATTTTTCTTATCTCAAAGTGCTATCCCTTCAAGCCATTTTATATATAGCTGTGTCAGCCATTCCATTACCAGGTGCAGTTGGAGTGAGTGAAGGTGGGTTTGTCATGTTATTTGCGACCCTATTTCCGAAAATGTTAATTGATTCAGCCATGCTTTTAAGCCGAGGCATCAGTTTTTATTTATTTGTGGCGATTAGTGGATTAGTGGTGCTATTGGGTCATCTTCTAATAGCCAAACAGAATAAGAAAAAAGAAGGTTTAACTAGTTAACCTTTTTTTCTTTTATGAACGAGAAGAGGATAAATGGGGATAAAAGAAACTAGGTCTTTTCGTGAAGTAGTGTTACAATAGAGAAGTCTCATTGATTTTCGATAAGAAGAAATCGTTATCAGGAACTCATTCATTTCGCTTAAGGGACCGAAATAACCAAGTTTGAATCGTTATAGTTCGGTTATGAATTGTTTGGGTTATAGAACAGATTAAGAAAGTATAGAGGGATTTAAATGACAGCATTTAATGAGTTACAACTGAGTGAATCGATTTTGAAATCATTAACAGGACTTGGATATGAGCACGCGACAGAGGTACAGGCAAGTGTCATTCCAACTGTTTTAAATAAACAAGATTTGATTGTGCAATCTAAAACCGGAAGCGGGAAAACAGCAGCGTTTGGGATTCCGATATGTGAAATGTTAGATTGGGATGAGAATAAGCCTCAGGCGCTTATTTTAACGCCAACACGAGAATTAGCACTACAAATTAAAGAAGAGATTTCAAATATTGGCCGTTTCAAGCGAATCAAGGTAACGGCGGTTTATGGGAAGTCTCCATTTAAAGAGCAGGCTCGTGAATTAAAGCAAAAAACTCATATCGTCGTGGGAACACCAGGTCGTGTTCAAGACCATTTAGAACGTGGGACGTTGTCTCTTGATAAATTATCTTTATTCGTATTAGATGAAGCTGATGAAATGTTAAAGATGGGGTTCATTGAGGTCGTTGAAAATATTATGAATGAAGCACCTAGAAAACGTCAAACGATGTTATTTTCAGCCACAATGCCAGATCGCATTAAAAAATTAAGCCAGCATTATTTAACTCATCCACAAGAAATAAAGATTGAATCACCGACTTTAACAACAGATCTTGTTGAACATGCACTATATGAAGTTCGTGAACAAGAGAAGGTAAAATTATTACAAGATTTATTAATGGTTGAAAATCCAGAGCGTTGTATGATTTTCTGTTCAACGAAAGAAGCGGTTGATGCCCTGTATCGTAATTTATCTCAAAAAGGCTATCCAATTGAACGTTTGCACGGAGGACTGGATCAGAAAGAACGTTTTGAAACGATGAAAAACTTCAAAATTGGTCGTTTTGCCTACTTAGTCTCAACCGATGTCGCAGCTCGTGGGATTGATGTATCAGGGGTTAGTCATGTGATTAACTATGATCTCCCACCGGAAAAAGATTCATTTGTTCACCGTATTGGTCGTGCCGGTCGTGCCGGTCAAAAAGGTAAGGCAATCACATTTGCGACTCGATTTGACCAAAGATGGTTAGAAGAGATTCAAGCTTATATTGGGTTTGAGTTACCGATTTGTGAACGTCCAAGTGAGGATGTGACGCAACAAGCGAAAGATGGGTTTATGAAAAAATTAAATTCACGTCCGACCTTACGTCATGAAAAAACGGCAGATGTAAACCGTGAAATTATGAAGTTATATATCAATGGTGGTAAGAAAAAGAAATTACGTGCGATTGATTTTGTGGGCGCAATTACGTCAGTTGATGGAGTAAGTGGCGAGGATATTGGAATTATTGATATTCAGGATAATGTCACGTATGTTGATATTTTAAATGGCAAAGGATGGACTGTTATTCGCGGTCTAAAAGATAAAACCATTAAAGGGAAAAAATTACGCGTTCAAAAAGCATATGAATAATGAAAAGGAGTTTGTTCTTTAGGGAACAAGCTCTTTTTTTGAAAGTAAATTCAGAAAAAAAAGTAATATTTTTATTATGAAAAGGCATTGTTTTCAACAAACAAAATGAATGGTAAAAATAAAGCGCAAAAACCGTTGCAACAAAAGATTTGGAAAAAAACTTGAGCTTAGAATCAAAAGGTAATTGAAATTTATGAGTGTATCAATTAATAAATTAAAAATATCACAAAAAAAAGAAGAATGTGATAAAAATCACAGTTTTTTTAAAAACTTGATGGTAGAATGAAAAAAGTAATGAGCTAAAAGCTAGATAGCTCTCATCAAAATTAGTCATATAAATGGTTGTAAATGTTTAAACTGTTAAAGAAGGATAATTTAAAACCTAAAGGAGATGTCGATGACAAAAGTAATTAATGTGATGGGTCAAGGTTCGAATGTTGGAAAAACAGACTTGATGGAAGGACTCATTCAAGAGCTTAAAACGCGAGGATTAAGTGTGGCAACCGTGAAACACGATGTACATGGTTTTGATATCGATCATAAGGGTAAAGATACTTACCGTCATCGTGAAGCGGGCGCAGAAACGGTTATTATCTCTTCAAAAAAGAGATTTGCAATGATTAAAGAAGTAGAAGAAGAAATAAAGTTAAACGATATTTTGAAGTTATTAAAAGATAAAGATATTATTTTGGTTGAAGGCTATAAAAAAAGTCCTTTAAGAAAAATTGAAGTCTATCGTGAAGGATTTAGTGAAGGGATTCTAACACCGGAACATTTATTGATTGCGATTGCTTCTAAAACAGAGGTTTTAAGTGAATCTCATTTAGTGATTGATAAAGAAGATTATAAGTCGTTAGCAGATTTAATACTGCAAGAAAAAGAATTTGAATTTGAAGAATAATTGAATAATTTTCTTGAGTATAAAAGGTCCTAAGGAAGTAAAATCTAAGGCATTTATACCTGAATCTAACAAAAGATTCACAGGGTGATACTTGAAAAAGTATGATCTCCACGTTTTGGGAAGGAAAATCAGTAGAGTTTATATAGATTTATATAAGCTTATTGCTCATGCCCAAAAATGGGTGGATGTAATAAGCTTTTTTTGTTGTCAAAAGTAGAGGTGATGGAGATGAAATCATTTATAAGTTTAGAAGAGGCCTTAACCATTATGGATCAAAATATTCTGTCACTTCAAAGTGAAACTGTGGAGTTGCTTGAGAGTGTCGGTAGGATTTGTAGTCAATCGATTTTCTCAGGTATTAATAATCCACCGTTTGATAAGTCGGCCATGGATGGTTATGCAGTTCGAGTTGAAGACTTAAATGAAGTTCCTAAAAAACTAGACCTTATAACGACCGTCTTTGCAGGGACAAATAGTGAAGAAGAAGTTCGACCAGGGACCGCCATCAAAATCATGACGGGTGCAAAGATTCCTAAAGGTGCAAATGCCGTGGTGAAAGTTGAAGAGACAACGTGCGAGTCAAATCAGGTCACGATTTTGAAAAAAGCCACTCCTCAGCAATTTATCTGCCCAATAGGAGAAGATATTGAAATTGGGACGTTATTAGTCGAAGCAAAAAAAACATTAAATTATGCGGATATTGGGATTTTAGCGAGTGCAGGTATTCATGAGGTTCAAGTGTATAAAAAACCACGAGTGGCCTTTATTAGTACCGGAGATGAAGTCATGGATGTCAATCAACCGTTAAAAGAAGCTAAAATTTATAATAGTAATAAGTATGCACTCATCGCAAGATTAAAAGAAATGGGATATGACATCACCTATATCGACCATGAATTTGATTCAGAGATTGAAATTGCAAAGAAGTTAAAGCAAGCTGCAGAAGTTTCAGATTTAGTGATCACAACAGGTGGAGCGTCTGTTGGTGAGAAAGATTTAATTAAAGAAGCGATTGAGGCGCTAGGTGGAGAGAAGTTATTTTGGAAAATTCTCATTAAACCTGGATCGGCCATGCTAGCGAGTCTTTATGAAGGAAAACCAATCATTAGTTTATCAGGAAATCCAACAGCAGCGCTCACGACTTTTGAATTAATGGTCAAACCGACGCTTGAAAAATTGAGTGGACAGGTCAAAATAGAATTAAAAAGAGAACAAGCTATTTTACAATCTGATTTTACGAAGTCTTCACCACAAAGACGTTTCGTTCGAGGATTTTTTGAAGCGACACAAGAAGGACAACGTGTGTTTGTGACACAAGTGAAAAGTGGGAATAGCATTCTAAGTTCTGCCCTTCATTCTAATTGTTTAATAGAATTTGAAGCTAATCAAGAACCATTAAAAGCAGGATCGATTGTGACAATCATTAAATTATAAAAGAGGTGGCAGCATTGATTTCAAAAACACTAGCTATTTTAGCAGGTGGAAAAAGTAGCCGTATGAATTATCAGAATAAAGCGTTCATTGCATATAAAGAAAAGCAGTTTATCGAGCATATCATCGAGGCAGGGCGTGATTTTGAAGAGATGATCATTGTGACAAATCAACCAGAAGATTATCAAAAATATAACCTTAAGACAATTTCCGACATTTTCCCGGGAAATGGTCCATTATCCGGCATTCATGTTGCCTTAAAGGCAGCAAAAAATGAAGAAGTGCTATGTATCGCATGTGATATGCCCCTGACAAGTCGAGAGGTGCTTTATTACTTAGGAGAATATGTAACGGATGCTGATGTTTTAGTACCGTTATGTGACGATAGACTTCAACCACTATGCGCCGTTTATCATAAGCGACTTCTTCCTAAGATGGAAAAATGTTTAAAGAATCAGGATTTTAAATTACAAAAATTTATTTTAAGTGCGAATTATGAAGTGCTTAAAGGATTAGAGAATCGTCAATTTGTCGGAAAAGATTTTTTTAATGTTAATACGCCAACGGATTTGTTAGAATTGGAGGAAATATAAATGTATACGGTTGGAATTATCACAAGTAGTGACAAAGGATATGCCGGAGAGCGTGAAGATAAAAGTGGAGCCGTCGTGAAAGAAATCGTTGAGGCAAATGGATTTGAAGTGGTGAAATATATTGTTTTACCAGATGATCAACAAATGCTAGAAGATGAATTTAAAAAGATGTGTGATGAATTAAAAGTTAACTTAGTGTTGAGTACAGGTGGGACAGGATTTTCAAAGCGTGATATTACGCCAGAAGCAACGAAAGCAATCATTGAACGCGAGGCACCAGGAATTTGTGAAGCGATTCGTTACTTTAGCTTACAAATTACTAAACGAGCGATGTTATCACGCGCTGTATCAGGAATTCGTAAGGATACATTAATTGTGAATCTACCAGGAAGTCCAAAAGCTTGTACGGAGGCGTTGGATTTTGTATTAGACGATATAAAGCATGGAATTGATATTTTACTTGGGGAGGCCAAAGAATGCGCAAGAAAATAATCTTATTAACCGTCTTATGTATGGGAATGATTTTATCAGCGTGTGGGACGCAAAAAGAGGAAGTGACTGAACTTAATATCAGTGTAGCAGCGAGTTTAGTCAATCCGATTGATGAGATGATTGAACTTTATACTAAAGATCACCCTGTTAAAATTAATGTAAATTCAGGGGGATCAGGAACACTTAAGAAACAAATTTCAGAAGGTGCAGATATCGGTTTATTCTTCTCAGCGAATGAAAAATATGTGGTTGAGTTAATAGATGAAGGATTAGTAAAGCCTTCTAATAAATCAAACTTAATTTATAACACATTAGTCGTGATTAAGAATAAAGAGGCACAGACACTTAATTCCTTATTAGACATTAAAGAAAATGGATCAATGCTAGCCATTGGTGAAGTAAGTACAGTTCCAGCAGGTGAATACGCTAAAGAATCATTAACTAATCTTGGATTATGGGATGAGTTAGAATCTTCTTTAATTTATGGAAAAGATGTTACCGCTGTTAAAACCTATGTTGAACGTGGAGAAGTTGATTATGGTATTGTTTATAAAACAGATGCAATGAATCTTGAAAATGGTGAAGTGATGATGACGCTGCCAACGGATTCTTATCAAGAAATTGTCTATTCATTAGCATCGATTGAAGGTTATTCAAACGAAGCTGAATGTTTGAAGTTTATGGATTTTATTAAATCAGACACGGGAAAATCAATTTTGAAAAATTATGGTTTTGAAGTAAGTGAGTAAAATGATGGTTGTAGATGCTACCCTCATTTCAATAAAAGTTGTCTTAATTGCGGTTATCACCACGTTCATTCTTACCTTAATCGCGGTATGGGGAATTGGACTTAACAAACATAAGTCGATTCGTTCTCTTGATTTTATCTTTTTATTACCGCTATTTATTCCACCTTCGGCGATTGGCTATTTAATTTTAATCATCCTCGGTAAGAATGGGTGGATTGGAAGGTTTTTAAATCAAAATTTCAACCTATCCATTATCTTTACACTCAGCGCTGCAGTGATTGCAGGAATAATGGTGTCGATTCCGATTATGTATCAGAGTATTAAATCGGCTATTACCTCAGTAGATGAAGATATTATCAATGCGGCAAGAGTTTTTGGGGCCAGTGAGTGGGTGATCTGGTTAAAAATTATTTTACCGCTTTCCATTAATGGGATTTTAAATGGTATTTTACTTTCCTTTGCGAGAGCTTTCGGTGAGTTTGGAGCCACCATTTTAGTGGCGGGGAATATTCCACGAAAAACACAAACGTTACCGATGGCGATGTATTATGCCATTGAAAATAACAATACTGAAATGGCGACGCAAATATTATTGATTATTTTGATTGTTGCTATTTTCTTAATGAGTTTATATAAAACATTAATGATGCGTTTATCACATTAAACATCATAATAAGGAGAATATCGTATGAAAATGATTAAAGTTGAAGATGCGATTGGATCAATTCTAACACATGACGTCACACAAATCATCCCAGGTCAATTTAAAGGCCGTTTATTTAAAAAAGGGCATTTGATTCAAGAAGAGGATATTGAAAAATTACGTGCTATTGGGAAAGAACATATTTATGTTTGGGAAGTGAAAGAGGGCCAACTACATGAAAATGACGCGGCGATTCGGCTTTCTAATTTAGCTAAAGGCGATGGCATTAGGGCATCGGATGAAATCAAAGAAGGGAAAATCGACTTCTTTGCGGACTGCGACGGTGTTTTGAAAATTGATAAAGAAAAGTTAATGACCCTAAATTCCATTGGTGAAATGATGATGGCGACGATTCATACGAATACTCCATTAAAAAAAGGAGAGAAGATTGGTGGAACACGTGTCATTCCATTGGTCATCGATGAAGAAAAAATTAAAGAAGCAGAAACCTTAATTACAGATAAGATTATGTGGATGGAACCGTTTAAAGTAAAAAAATGTTTGTTGATTACAACAGGAAATGAAGTTTATAAAGGAACGATTAAAGATGCGTTTTTACCAGTTATCAAAAAGAAACTTGAATACTATGGAAGTACAGTGAGTCGTCAGGTCATTTTGCCCGATCAAAAAGAGTTAATTATTGAAGCCATCCAACAAGGACTTCAAGAGAACGTTGATTTAATTATTTGTACGGGGGGGATGTCAGTCGATCCTGATGATGTGACGCCGTCTGCTATTAAAGAAAGTGGAGGTCGACTTGTGACTTATGGATCACCTGTTTTACCAGGGGCGATGTTCTTACTCGCTTATCATGGAAAAACACCGGTACTTGGGGTCCCAAGTTGTGCGATGTATTCTAAGCGTACGGTTCTTGATTTGGTTTTACCTCGTATTTTAATTGATGAAGAATTAACAGCTGAGGATATTGCAGCCTATGGACATGGTGGATTATGTTTAGATTGTGGTGTTTGTACGTTCCCGCATTGTTCATTTGGAAAATAATAAATTAGGAGACATTAACATGGAAAATAAATTAACGCATTTTGATCAAAATGGACGAGCTCAGATGGTGGATGTTTCAAATAAAGTTGAAACGGCACGTGTAGCCATTGCGGTTTCAAGTATTCGCATGAGTGAAGAAACGCTTCATTTAATTGAAGCAGGGAAAATCGGAAAAGGTGATGTATTAGGTGTGGCACGTATTGCTGGAATCATGGCATGTAAGCAAACGTCTAACTTAATTCCCATGTGTCACCCGTTGATGATTTCAAGCTGTAATGTTGATTTTGAAGTCGATCGTGAAAACAGTAAGATTCATATAAAAGCAACGGTTAAAATCGTGGATAAAACAGGAGTTGAAATGGAAGCTTTAACGGCTGCCATGACGGCTGCTTTAACGATTTATGATATGTGTAAAGCCGTTGATAAACGAATGGTGATTGAAGAAACACATTTGTTAAAGAAAACAGGAGGAAAAAGTGGCGAATTTAATTTTTAAATACCACTTTAGCAGACGACATGAAAGATAGATTTAACAGAGAAATAGATTATTTAAGGCTATCCGTTACCGATCAATGTAATTTACGATGTGTTTATTGCATGGAAGATACAATCCAAGAATTCTTACCAAAATGTAGTAAGTTAACAGATGATGAAATGATTCGCATTGTAACAGCTTGTGCTCGTCTTGGTATAAAAAAAATACGCTTAACGGGTGGCGAACCTTTAGTACGTCCTGGCATTGTTGAGTTAATAAAGCGAATTCATGATATCGATGGGATCGAAGAAATTTATCTCACAACGAATGGAACCGTGTTATCTGATCAAGTGAAGACGTTGGCTCATCACGGTCTTAAAGGAGTAAATATTAGTTTAGATTCATTAAAAGCTGATCGATTTCACCAAATCACACGTCGTGGGATTTTAGCCAATGTTTTAAAGTTTATCGATGAGTGTTTAAATTGCGGTTTAAAGGTGAAGTTAAATATTGTCCTTGTCGATGGGATGAATCAAGATGAAATTCTAGATTTTGTAAGATTAACGCAAGAAAAACCAATTGATGTTCGATTCATTGAACTCATGCCCATCGGAGTTGGAAAAGTTCACAAAGGCGTGACAAATGAAGAGGTACTGCAAATAATTCGTTCGAGTTACTCAGATGTAATGGAAGTTGAAAAAGTAGATAAAGGTGGACCGGCAACATATGTCTGTGTGAATCAAGGACCTGGAAAAGTCGGGTTTATTTCTGCTGTGAGTAATTGTTTCTGTGAATCATGTAATCGGATTCGCGTGAGTGCAGATGGTTTTTTGAAGCAATGCTTACATTTTAAATTTGGTGTGAGTTTAAAAGATTTAATAAGAGCAGGTATCACCGATGAGGCATTGCAACACGTCATCTATGAACAAATTTATCACAAACCTGAAAAACATTTATTTAATCAAGAGAATATAGACGAAGAAGTTAAGTTTATGAATCAAATTGGAGGGTAACAACGTGAATCAAGTCATGGCAATTTGTATGAGTGAAAAAAAAGGAACGGCCAAACAAATGGTACAAGAGGCAACACTAATTGAAAATTTCGGAATTAAAGGAGATGCTCATGCTGGAAAATGGCATCGTCAAGTCAGTTTATTAGCACTTGAAAAAATTGAAGATTTCAATTTAAAAGGAGCTAATGTTGATTTTGGAGCGTTTGGTGAAAATTTAGTCGTATCGGGGATCAAACTAAATGAACTACCGGTTGGACAAAAGATTCAAGTGGGGGAAACCTTACTTGAAGTCACACAAATTGGAAAAGAGTGTCATACACGTTGTGCGATTTACTACCGCGTAGGTCAATGTATCATGCCGAAAAATGGAATTTTCACACGAGTTTTAAAAGGTGGAAACATCAAAGTCGGGGATAGCGTCGTTTTAATTGAAGAATAAGACCAAAAAAGATGAAAGGATATTCCTTTCATCTTTTTTTACAAAAGGTTGATGTTTTATTGATTTAGAAATGGTTAAAGAGGGTTACATCGAAAGAAAATAGGTTAAGGGTGAATCGTTTATAAAAAAATAAATCGCTTTACAAACCTCGGGGGAAAACGTAAAATAGAAGTTTGTTTAGATTAGTTTTCAAGGAACTCCAGATGAGGAGGATATAAAAATGGAATCTGTTTTGAAATCAATTGCGGTTTGTCAATCTGCTAAAATCGTGAAGAAGGTTGAAGCAGGATGGTCAAGTGATGTAAAGTATTATGTACTAGACGCTCATAACCGCGAATATATGTTAAGGTTATCAGATATTTCACAGGATCAATCAAAGCGGATAGAGTTTGAACGAATTCAAAACTTCAATACTTTAGACTTTGAGATGTCACGAGCTGTTGAATTTGGGACGTGTAATGCAGGAAGCATGGTTTATATGTTATTAACTTGGGTTGCCGGAGAGTCACTTGAGTCATCACTAAAAGTGTTGAGTGAGCAGAAGCAATATGAATTAGGAATAAAGGCCGGAAAAATTTTAAAGGCTATTCATGATTTGCCGACAATAGAAGTGGTGGATGTGTTAGCGAAAAAAGAAAAGATGCTTGAAAAATTGGCTCGTTATGAACGTTGTGGGTATCGTGTTGAGCAAGATGATAAAATTATCAACTATATTAAATCGCACTTAGATGACTTAAATGATTTGAAGGCGGTCATGAATCATGGAGATTATCATGTTGGGAATTTGATTTTAACTTCAGATTTTGAAGTAGGAGTCATTGATTTCAATCGAATGCAAGTGAGTGATCACGTAGAGGATTTTTATAAAGTGCAATCATTTAATGTTGAGGTCAGTATCCCGTTTTCAATCGGTCAAATTCATGGCTATTTTCAAGGGAATCCAAGTGAAGAATTTTGGAAAGTCTTAGCGTTATATAATGCGTATGCAGCGCTTAATTCTATTACTTGGGCTACTAAGTTTGGCCAAGAAGAAATTGAGGGCATGATTCGTCGCTGTAGACAAACAATGAAAGATTATGATTCTTTTACTCAAGTGGTACCACGTTGGTATGTCACGCTTGAGTAACAATAAAAACACCCCATCGGTAAGAGATGGGGTGTTTTTGATGACGAAAGAAAATAAAAGAAAAAATTTAATAAGTGTTTATCACTAGCGGCGTCTAAACACCTATTGGAGAGAGTTTATCCACAAAGGATAAGCTTAATTTACCCGATTCCCCGTTAAAATATGCAACATCAGCTGATTTTTATGAAGCGTCATACATCACTTCATGATCATAAAGTTGTAAATTATACTGCCGAATTAATTCGCCAAGTCGTTTCGCATAGACGCGATTTCCAAGTTCATCTTCTGCTGTACTATAGCCAGCATCTTGCAAAGCCTTGGCTTGAAGTCGATACGTTTTTGCCTCAAAAACGCCAGCTTGTTGATAACGAGCATTATTGACTAAAAAGGCAGCATGATCATCAATTGATTGTTGCCAGTTTTCATACTGGCGAAAGGTTCCAATTACCATTTGATCAGCATATTCAAGTGTTTCAAAGCTCATACTCGGACCATCCCAACGTGAGTCTGCCTTAATCCCAAATAAATTATGTGTCGCTACCGCCAAATCAGATGTTCCCCAGTTAGATTCTAAGATAGCTTGGGCAATCGTGATAGAAGGTAAAATGCCCGTTTCATAATAATTTGCCTCTGCTGGTTGGACGAGTTGGGCAATAAATTGTGCCTCTTTAGCGCTTGGTTCTAGCTTAGAGGAAACATAACCGACGTATTTTAAATCGTCTAAATATTGATAAGCACGCGTCTTTTCATCATCTGAAAAGTCAGAATCTGCTACCACTTCATCAAAACTTTTCACGTGGGTATCCGTCATAAATTCTTGGGCCGTGTAGGTTAAGACCTCATCACTAATTTGGTGCATCTCATTATTTTGTTCCACACCAATGAAAGCGATTATCTCTTTCCAATTTAATTGATTAAAATCACCACCTAATTCATCGACTTTATTGACCAGGTACGTTAAATCAAGGGCTGAAACATCCAAATGAGCCATCCGTTCCTGTTCTTTTTTAAGTTCATATTTTGTTTCGATATCTTTAAATCCTCTAATAAACACGACCATAAAGCCAATGAGGAAGAGGAAGATCCATCTTTTTTTCATGTGTCGTCACCTACTCTCATCTAGATACGTTGAATTTTAGCAAGTTTAACAAACTTTCGCAATGTGATTTAAAGATTCACACAGAAATACCGCATTTATGAGGCTAAAAGGTTAAAATGAACGCGTCAGGGATGAATCGTTGAATAATATCTTCGCTTAAATTAAAATAACTGAGGCAAGAGTCTAAAACGATGGCATCACTACTTATGATATGGGAGTGATGTTGAAGAGCTAAATCGGCATTAGGAACCAATTCCACGCTTGTTTTAAAGTTCCAAAATTTTGAAAACTCTAAAATCTTGTATTTGAGATTTCGCGAGTTAGAAACCGGTTCATCTAAATAAAAAATAACCTGGTTCACGTGATGAGAGCTTAAGCATTGACCAATCAGTCGCAGTGCTTCTTCTGTTTGCTCAATGAGTTTGTATGTTCCTCGAAGTCCGGCTAAATCGCGAATGATTTCATCACGGCCACGAATTAAGGTGCCTCCTGATAGGGCGACTTCAAGGGTGATGATCAGGTTGAATCCATCAATATAGATTGTTTGATGGTTTAAGGCTGAAAGTGATAATCGACGAGAGATTCGACTTTCTTTTTGTAACTGTGTGCAGACACAACGCTTTAAGGCATCCCGTTGGCGATTGGAAAATTGATAGCGATCCGACACAAATTTAACGACGGGTAAGATGGGATAGTTTCGATCAAGAAGCCACTCGATTTCTTCTTTGGCCTGTTTTAATCGAAGTTGCTCTGTCCTTGAAAACCATTTTGCATCATGGATATCAAAGCCACGTTTGTTCATGAACACCACTCCTTCTCATTAGGGTGGATGAGTCGTGTTGATTTTAAACAAAAAATTAGTATACTTGAAGTTAAGGGAGGTAAGGGTTGTGATTGAAATAATCAGAAATGAATTACTTGTGTTAGCAGAGCCAACCTATCAAAGGTTCGCAATGCGACTATTACCTGGAACCGACCATTTACTTGGAGTTCGTTTACCAAAGCTTCGGCAAATGGCTAGAAAAATCTCCAAAAGGGATTATGAAGCATATTTACAAAACAATGACGAACTTTACTTTGAAGAAATCATGTTAAAAGGCATGATCATTGGTTATATCAAGGTTCCTTTGGATGCAAAACTTGAGTTGATTCGTCAATTTGTGCCCAAAATTAATAATTGGTCAGTCTGTGATAGCTTTTGTTCAGGGTTAAAATTTACGAAAGACCACCAAATGGAAGTTTGGACGTTTTTACAACCTTATTTTCAATCATCTCATGAATTTGAAGTTCGATTTGCTGTGGTGATGGCGTTAATTTATTATATAGAAGATCTGTTTATTGAGTCTGTGCTAGAGACATTAGGTCAGGTTAAGCATCAAGGATATTATGCTCAGATGGCAGTTGCATGGGCTATTTCAATTTGTTTTATTAAACAAGAAAAAAAGACTCAGACTTACTTAGAAAATCATTCATTAGATCCTTTTACTTATCAAAAAGCATTGCAAAAAATCATTGAATCAAATCAAGTCGATAAGAAGACGAAAGCACGGATAAAAAAGATGAAAAAAAGCGAGCGTTAGTTTATTTCTAACGTTCGCTTTTTTAATTACCATTCTTGAGGATGATAGTTTAATTCTTGGAATAAACGTGTTTTTTCTTTTTTGGTTAAGTCACGCCATTGTCCTACTGGCAGATTTCCAAGCGTAATGTTCATAATACGGACACGTTGTAAACGATAAACTTCATATCCTAATACTTCACACATACGACGAATTTGGCGATTTAATCCTTGTGTTAAAATAATGTTAAATTCATATTTTGATATTTGTGTCACTTTACAAGGTAATGTTTTTTGTCCTAAGATTCGAACCCCTTTAGACATTTTTTCAATAAATTCAGGTGTAATTGGTTTATCAACAGATACAATATATTCTTTTTCGTGATTATTTTCAGCACGTAAAATTTCGTTGACAATATCTCCATCATTTGTAAGTAAAATTAATCCATCAGAATCTTTATCTAAACGACCAATATTAAACACACGAAGCGGGTGATTAACTAAATCGACGATATTTCCTTTGACTCCTTTTTCTGTTGTACACGTAATTCCGACCGGTTTATTTAAAGCAAGATAAACGTGATTACGAGCAAGACGGATAATGTTTCCATTTACCATTACCTCATCACCAGGTTTCACTTGATCACCAATTTTAGCAATACGACCGTTAACTTTAACTCGTCCTTCCGCAATTAATTTATCAGCCCCACGTCTTGAAGCTTTTCCAGAATCACTTATAAATTTATTTAAACGCATGTTGTCACTTCCTTTGATGGAGTTTAAAAAAACAATCTGTCATAAGTATACCGTGATTTTAAATAATTTGTCGATAGGAACTTAGCTAAAATCCTTTTATTTCAAGATTAAATCTCACGTCAGTCACTTTAATCTCCATACAGCAAGAAATTTCTGAACCTATCTTAAAAGTAGAGACAAATCAGAATGATTATCCCAAAATGATATCTTTTAATCGGGACGGGAGTTCAAGTGATCTTGTAAATAAAAGCAAACTATTCAAGATTTTCGTATATGATTCTCAACTCGTATAATGACGATAGTTTGATGGAACGATTACATTTGGTTTAATGGGTTACCATTTAAATTAGAGGCTTGTTTTTAACGCTCAAGAATCGTAAAATAGGACTGAAAAGAGGAGGAATATATGATTATGGAACCGACAATGAACGCGTAGCAGAGGTTATGCGATTAATTAGTTAAATAGCCTTTGCGAACTCTCATGTTAGATTGAATAAATCTTGAGGAGGCGCAACATGTGCTATATTAAAGCGAAAGATGTTTTACCACTTGAAGTTATTGAACTCATTCAACAATATGTCGATGGCGAATATTTGTATATTCCCAAAAAAGAGGAGCGTAGACTCGGGTGGGGCACTAAGACGAAAATAAGAGAAGAAATGAATCAACGAAATACTAATATTTATACAGAATTTTTAGCTGGGGAATCAAAGGAAACCTTAGCTCATAACTACTGTTTATCACAAAAAAGTATTGAACGTATTATTTTGCAACAAAAACGAAAAAGATGAGGCAATCTGTTTGCCTCATCTTTTTTTCAGAATCATAAATGAGGTCGCCATAAGATGAAGTGTGGGATATCATAATACAGGTGGAGGGATTTTTGATGAGTACTAGATTAAAAAATGTATTAGCCTGTTACGACTTAGTGGAGGCGAAGATTGAAACAGAAGCGATAAGTGATGAAACGAATCGTCAACCACACGTTTGGACCGTGAATGATGATTACTTATTGAGAATGAGTGAGAATTTAGAGGAATTAAAACGACACATTCATTTATCTAAATTATTAAAGACGGTTAATGTTAAAACGCAAACCCCGATTCAAACTGTGAATCACGAAGATTATGTCGTTATGGATGGTTATTATTTTATTTTATGTGAAAAATAAAAGGATCCGTATTAACGGATTATTTTATAGCCGATGAGGCGAAGCTTGGTTATGAACTGGGGCAACATTTAGCAACGCTACACGAAGGGTTAAAAGAAATTACACCCAAACTCACTGATTTGTGGGATAATGATATGTTACAAGAGTTATCGGGGTGGGTGAGTGAAGAACTTGAAACGTATGTATCAGCGTCAACCTTACCTAAAACGGAACTAACTGAACTAAAAAACATAAAAAATACGTGTATAAATCATTTTAAGGAGCTTTATAACAATCTTCCAAGACAGGCGATTCATCGTGACTTTCATGGCGCCAATATCATTTTTAATGATAATGAAATTGTCGGCTATATTGATTTTGATTTAACCCAACTCAATGCGCGATTATTTGACGTTTGTTATTTAGGAACGGGGGCATTGGCTAGTATTTTTCAAGAAGAGGCCAAACGTGACAGATGGTCAATCTTTTTCAAGCAAGTGATTAAAGGATATGACGAAGTAACCATTTTAACGTTTGAAGAAAAGCAAATGATTAAGCCCATGATGATTGCAATTGACTTGATCATGATTGCCTTTTTTGTTCAAGGAGGTTACAAAGAACTTGCTGACACAAATACGAGAATGATTAACTGGATTGAAAACACATGGAGCGGAGAATTAGGAGCAGTCTAAGTTACGCACCTCAGTGGAATATCAAAAGAATTTTAATTTCACCTCGATATTTGTGTTATAATAAAGATTATTCGACATAGTATGGAGGCATTTTAATGGATAATAATGATATTTTAATTCGAATCAGATATGCATTAAACTTAAAAGACGGTCAAATGCTTAAAATATTTAAATTAGGTGGCGTGACGTTAACAGAAGAAGAAGTTCGAAAAATGTTAATTAAGTCACCGGATAAAGGAATTTTCCAAGATCAAGAGGCAGAGGAAAATTTAAAATGTAATAATCGTACATTAGATGCGTTTTTAAATGGGTTAATTGTGTATAAACGAGGTCAAAAAGAAGGGCAAGAACCGATGCAACCTGTTGCGATTAAACAAAACGCTGTTAATAATGTCGTGATGAAAAAGTTAAAAATTGCGCTTTCTTTAACAGGAGAAGACATGCTTGAAATTTTAGCTTTAGCAGGCGTTCAGATTTCAAAAAGTGAATTAAGTGCGGTGTTACGTAAAGAAGGGCAAAAAAATTATAAACAGTGTGGCGATCGTTATCTTCGTAACTTCTTAAAAGGATTAACATTAAAACCACGTTTGTAATCAATAAAAAGTCTATCATTGGATAGACTTTTTATGTTGTCGAAGCATGGAATAACTTGTCGTTGAAAAAAGTATTAATTATTGATATAATTTAATTCTCACAGCATTTCGTATGAAAAGAAAAAATATTTTTTAAATTGGAGAAGTGATCTATGACGGTAAGAATTGCAATCCTAGGTGGACCACGTTGTGGAAAAACAACGTTAATTCAACAATTATATGTGGATTTAAAAATCAGAGATATTAATGTTGGAGTCGCAACAGAATACAGTACTGATTATTTAAGAGATAAAGGCATGATCGAATCAATTTCTGAGCAATACGGAATTTATTTAGGTCAATTACATTTAGAGAAAGCATTAGATGGACACGATTATGCTGTAACGGACTATGCGACATTCGTTCCTTATATTTATGGACGTTTAATGCTAGGTGATAAAACTCGCACCAAAAAAGAAATTGAAATTTTAAATGACCTATATAGTTTAGCGATTCGTGATTTACCTCAATATGACTATATCTTCTTTGTACCACGTGAATTTGGTTATAAGAAAGATGGCGTAAGATGGCAAGATGAAGAAGTTGCTCAAATGGTGGATGATGCGATCTTAAACTTCTTAAATGCTGAAAATGTGAAATATTCTGTGATTAGTGGTTCAACCAAAGAACGTTCAGAAAAAATCATGGATATTATCGGAATCGATGCTGAAATCGTTCAACCTATTAGTGTTGACGAAATGGCAGAATAATAAAAAAATGTCGACCAGGCGGTCGACATTTTTTTTGATTTATCAAATGCTTTATTGACTATTCATGTTAAATTAGCTTTGAAATTAACCTAAATTTTACAATTTATTATAAATTCGATATAATTGTAAGGAGTAAGGGGGATGAAAATGAAGAAATGGAGAGAAATTAGCACCTTTGGGATGCCATTGGCATACATCATGGGTTTTGTTTGCGTCGATAGTTTAATTCGATTAATGGCAGGTTATGATTGGTTTTCATTAAAAGCCATTTTATTTTCGATTTCATTTAGTAGTTTATTAGCTGCCATTGGGCTATTATTTAAAGGAATCGCAAGACCTATTTTCTATAGCATGACGTTTAGTCTCATTAGCATTATTGCAGTGGGACAATTGATTTATTATCGATTTTATCAAGCTTTTTTTTCTGTTAATCAAATGACGAATTTAATGGAATTATCAACGGTAAGTGGGGAGATATTTCGGGTATTAGAATTAAAATATAGTTTGTTTTTAATTCCCACGGGATTTGTTTTATTAGCGTGCTATTGGTTTAAATCACCGAAAAAACGAACACGACATGATCAACTGATTATCGTGACTTTAACTATTTTGTCTGTTATCTTAAGTACTGTCACAAAGCTAACTTTTACACAAGCAAGCAATGAAGGGAGTCGATATAAAGATGATGTTTATTTATACGAAACATTATTTGATAAAGGAAAAGCGATGAGTGAATTTGGATTGTATCAATATACACTACAAGATATTAAACTTGCTATCAGTCATCAGCAAGAAAAAACGCAAGTAGTGGGCCAACAAACATCTGAAATTGACGACTACTTTCAAAAATTAAATCATACGCATATCGACAATGAGATGAGTGGGATTTTTGAAGGGAAAAACGTCGTTTACATTATGGCAGAAAGTTTGTTCAGCCGTGCCATTCATGAACAGGCAACCCCAACATTATATAAACTAATGAATGAAGGAATTTATTTTGAGAACTATTATTCCCCACATTATAAAGGGACCACGAGTGACTCGGAATTTATCTCTAATACCTCGTTGGTACCATCAGTGAATTATGGCACAACTTGTTATGAATTCACCGACAACGCGTTTCCAAATTCAATTGCGTCTGTGTTTAAAAAGGCAGGATACAGCGCGACATCTTATCATTCGAACACCGGAGAATTTTATAATCGAGATGCCTATCATGAATCACTAGGATATGATGCTTTTTATGACCAAGAAGCACTTGGTTTAGAATTTTTAGAAGAGTGGGAGTATATGGTGAACTGGCCAAGTGATGCGGATTTAATGAATGCTGCGTCTGATATTTTTCTTGAAGATGATCGTTTCTTTAGTTACGTGATTACGACGAATGGTCATACGCCCTATACCACACAGCGGACTGAACTACAAGAAAATTACGATTATGTTAGCTCATTTATTCAGTCTGATGACGAAGAAATTGTTTATTATTATGCCGCTCAAAATGCCTTCGACCAATCAATCGAAGTGCTTATGGGGCGTCTATTAGAAGCGGGAGTCTTAGATGAAACAGTTCTTGTCATTTATGGGGATCATTATCCTTATCCCATTCATCACGATAAGTTATGGGCATATGATTCAACAAATGAGTGGGATTGGCAAGAGCTTCGTAAAGTTCCACTCATGATTTGGACACCGGGGATTGAGGCTCAGACGGTATCAAAAGTTATGAATGTATTTGATTTAGTTCCGACGATGGCGAATTTATTTAATTTAGATTACGATTATGAGCATGCATTTGGGATTGATATTTTTAGTGAATTAGAATCAACCGTTATTTTTGAAGATTATGGATGGATCACCGATCATGCAAGATATAATAAGTATTCAGAATATTATGAATCCTTTGATGAGATAGGAACTGAAAGTTATATGGAAGAAATGGATGTTAAAGTGATTGAAATGTTTGAAATCGGACAAAAAGTGTTACGAGATGATTACTTTAAAAGATAACCTCACTAGCTTCTAATTCTTAAAAGGAGTATCGCATAAATAATAAAAAGAGTTCTATTAAATTAGAACTCTTTTTATTATTTATTTACGCAATGATGACAACGATTGTAATCATCTTGTTCAGGGAATTTGGCATCGACACGACCACCTGGTCCAACTTCAAGATTACAGTTTGCACAATACGGTGTTTCATCATATTGTCCTTCCTCATAAATTTGTGAGACAGGACCCATTGTAATATCACCAAACCAAATCATAAATGTCCTCTTTTCTAAAAGATTTTATTTAATCATATCGTATTAATGAGGCAAGTTCAAGTGAAACTAATGGTGGAGTTCATCACTATATTTGGTTATTTAGTTAGAGGTGATTATAAATATTGTAAGATGATTTCAGATATGCTATGTTTAAATCAAAAGTTAGCATATGCTAACTTGAGGTGGTATACCCACCATTCATCCGTTCTGTTAAAGAGAGTAGATTTGAATATACTAATAAATGCATTAAAAATGAGGTGAAAAAATGAAAAGGACATTAATTGAGCATGCAGCGCCTACATTAGCCGGGTTAAAAACGGCTAATATGTTTAATTATAAATTTAAAAGTAAGGAACAATTAACAGAAGAGCTAATCCTTCTCAATCGAGAATTAAATGAAAAGGGCCTTTATCTTGATGTTCTTCGAGAAAGTTGTCAAACCGTTCTTCTTTATGTGTATCGAAAGAATCAATTATTAGAAGAGTTAAAAGAGGTGAGAACCCGACAATTATTAACGGAATTGGGGTATCATCATCAAGCGACGATTCCGGATCTTTTGAATAGGTTAAAGCAACGTTTATCATCATCTGATGAATTTCCTCATGAAATTGGGGTGTTTTTAGGATATCCAATTGAAGATGTGTTAGGTTTTATTACGAACTGTGGCTCGAATTGTAAATGTTGTGGTTATTGGAAGGTCTATGGGGATGAACAAAAAGCGAAACGATTATTTGGTCAGTTTACAAAGTGCCGAGAAATCTATTTGAAATTATACTTAATGGGACGATCAATTAATCAATTGATTGTATCCGTTTAATAGCTAAATGTGTTAACAATGAGGAGAGCGAAACAGAAAACGCACAGAGAACAATAAAATCCATTGATCATGTGGGAGGGATGTCAAACGCTTGAGAATTCATTCATATCATATCAAAAAAGGTGGCACGACAGAGGTGCGCCCCTTTTTGGTTCAAATTAATCAATAGCACTTAAACTTGAGAGAATTGAAATAAAGGCAATCATAATCAATAGCATATTAGCGACTAAGCCTCCAAGAGTTAAAGCGGCATTAAATAGATAAATGGTTGGAATAAATAAGATAATAATAAATGGAATTGGAATAAATAGTAAATAAGAGCTATACCAGTTCCCATTTAATAACGTCTTAATAAAAGCACAGATAGCGATTAAAAAGGCTGGACAAACGGTTAAGTAACTCGCTCCTGGGAATGTAAAGGTGATAATCAAAGACAAGATAAGAAGCAAGACAAGTAATCCAAGTAAAAATTCTGAGGATTCTTTGAATCGATGTGTCATTTTTTTAATGACTAAGAAGTGTGTGATAAAGGTCACGATAATCACGCTAACGAAGATAAAATCTTCATGTTTCATAAGTGGTAAGTACGTCAGTTTAAATGGACGCCCATTTAACACCGCAATAAAACGTGTTAATAAATAGGATAAACCCATCATTAAAATCGTGAAGCCAGCATTTAAAAACGTATATTTAAAGACTGTCATCTGCTTTTGTATCTGAAGTTTTTTAAATAAGAAGATAATTAAAGCGAAGATTACAATGATTAAAAGATAGTTGAGTGTTTTGGAGTAGTTAATAAATGCCGTTCCAAACGTGAAGAAAATAGAATCATGTGAGGCAGTTAGGGCGTTTGCGTCCGAATAAGTTTCGTCCTAAACAAAAGCTTTTACAATCGGCAAGACGTGATCTCCATAATGCTGAAGGGAAGCATCACTTAAATGATCTGGATTATCATTGGGTGTATGATAATTTTCAAGACCATCTCACACACTGATGTTAATGCCAGGCAAATCATGTTGTAAGAAAATAGTGAAGTCCGACCCATTTGGAAGTAAACGATAAATTTCTGGTGTGATTGAATACGAAAAAGGATGCTCACTTTTTTTAAATAGATCCATAATAGCAGCGTTGTTAGGACTTGTTTCAAACATGACGGCAGGACCTTTTGTACCACGTGCTTCAATATTGATCAGGTAGCGAACCCCTTCAAAAATTTCTGATTCATTGACCGCTTGCTTAGCTCCAAGTAATCCATATTCTTCGCCATCGGTGAAGAGGATTTTAATTCCATTAATCATTGGAGTGTTCATTTCTTAGATCACATGTACTGTTTCAAGAATGGTTGAAAGGCCATATCTTACATCGGTAGCACCGCGTGAACCATCCATTTCAGCATATCGTTCTGGTTTAGCACGAGACCTATCGTAGTGTGTCACGAGCATAATATACGAATCAGATTGTCCTTCAAGTGTTGCATAAATATTTTGCAAGTCTTCGTAACTATCACTGCGCTCAACATAAACATCCTCATATTCGTAAAGTGTGGGTTGGAGTCCGAATGCTTCTAGTTGTGAGATCAGATAATTTCTCACGTTTTCTTTCGCTTCGATATCATAAATAGAATGTGGTTCTTTTGCGATTTCTTGAATATGATTCATCTGATTGATTACATTGACCTTTGATAAATCATCGTAGTTTGGTGTGGCTGGATTCAGTGATTCAAACCCGATCCAAGCAGACATTGTGACAACTATAATAAGAATTAGAAAAGTAAGTCGTTTATTCGTTTTAAACATAAGTCCCCCTTAAAGATTTGACATTTAGATTTGCTTCCTTCTTAATTTAACAAAATTTAATTACCTTGTTAATCGAAATATTTCAAATACAAAGTATTTTGAGGTTTTATAATCTGAAAAGTAACTGACAGAATCATAAATTTGTTATCCTAATAATTACATATTTATTATTACTGTTTTTTTCTAATTTTTGTGTTTACTCGTGGTATAATCTTAACGTGTTTTTAAGAAGACTATGCGGTTTTAAAAAGGAAATATCGCATGACAGAATTAAAAAAATAAAAGAGCGTTAATGGTGTTATTTAATATCATTTTTATCATCACGTTTGGTTATATTACGTTAGATGCAATGATTCATCCGCAAGTATGAATCCATTGCTCGTGACGAGAGGAGCAGGGAGGTCCTGTTTATCCTGATAAAATTAAATGCTTATCTTGAAAAATTTTCAAATCAAAAGTTACTATTTATGATATTTGGAAGTTTTTTAGTGAATAATCGCCTTACACCTATTTTTTATGACATGTTTTAAAGTAACGCCTCTTTGGCATTTTGGGACAGTGCATGTTTCAGCACTTAATGCGCAAGAAGGCTTTACGCAGTTTGATAGTTATTTTTACGATTGTTATCCAAATAACATTCCGTTATTTCTATTTGAATTAGGCGTGTTATATTTATTTAAATGGCTAGGCATTAGCAATGATTACATAGCACGTATGCTTGTTAACATTGGTTTTGTGCAATTATCACTCATTTGTTGGTATGTCTTTATTAAACGCTGCGATGGGATGGTGCGAGCGAAAGAATCAGCAATGACCTCTATTGTTCGCCAAGGGATCATTTTAATTCCCATGGCCGTCTTCTTGCCTAAATTCTTTGATACTTTTGGAGATAACTTTGGATTGATTAAGAATTTATTTGAAACAGAGATGCCGAATGGATTATAGGGTGTGATGTTTGATCAACTGTTATCAGATATAATCACAGCGATTGTGACGATCATGATCGCCCTTCGTCCGCTCAACGAATTAAAACAATTAGAAAAAGAACAAGAACAGATTGCGGGAAAAATTGAAAAACAACATTAAAACCGACTATGGAAGGATAGTGCAAAGGCGCTAGGATTAATCATCTTAGCTCTTTTATTTTTGAAAAAAAGGGACAATCCATTTCAAAAGTTAATTTTTTCAATCTGTAATAGGTTGACTTAAAATTTGGAGATGTTATAATTTATCTCGCCGATTATTAAAAAGTAAAAAAAATGTCGAAGGAATATCAAGAATCTATCAAGCTAAAGAGAGGTTAGATGAAATTCTTAACGTCGTATTTGATTCTTATTAGACATGAAAATATATTGATCAAGTGAAGATTGATGTTGTATTAAGACTGAAAAAATTAAAGAAGTGAGAGATAAAGGATTGATTGATTTAATCAGTCATGAAAGGGCGTAGCGTATGACAACTAATGTACAATCGATTAAACAAATGATTGAAAAAGTAGGACATTTAAGTCCATTTGAGCTAAAAGATGAATTAATTCATCTAGCACAAAAAGCAGAAAATAAAGTGGGACGTCCGATGTTAAATGCGGGCCGAGGAAATCCAAATTGGACAGCAGCCACACCTCGTCAAGCCTTTTTTACCTTTGGTCAATTTGCTGTTGAAGAAACACAACGTGTTTGGTGTGAGAAAGATTTAGCGGGGATGCCGGAACAAACCGGTATTTATGAACGTTTCAAAAGATATAGTGAAGTGTATGCGGAAGCACCAGGAATGACCTTGTTAAAAGAAATCATTGAATATGGAATCCAAAAACATGGATTTAACGAGGATGAGTGGGTTTATGAATTGACGGATGCTATTATTGGTGATAATTATCCAGTGCCTGATCGTATGCTCGTTCAAACAGAACAAGTAGTCAAAGATTATATTGTCAAAGAAATGGGAGGCAATTTGTTGACTTCAACACATGATTTATATGCCGTTGAAGGTGGGACTGCGGCCATGTGCTATATTTTTGACTCGTTAATGGCCAATCGTATTTTAAAACAAGGAGATAAAATTGCTTTATTCGTCCCGATTTTCACTCCATATGTTGAAATCGCAGGATTACCGAATTATGATTTTGAAATTGTTAAAGTATATGCCTCAGAAGTAAATGAAGATGGTCGTCATACATGGCAGTATCCAAAAGAAGAGTTAGATAAATTAGCTGATCCAAGTATTAAATTAGCCTGTATCGTGAATCCAAGTAATCCTGCATCTGTTGCAATTAATGATGAATCGATGGATTACTTAAAAGCAGTCGTTGAAGAAAAAAATCCTTATTTGATGATTGTAACAGATGATGTATATGGAACATTCTGCGATGATTTTAAATCGTTAATGATGACGATGCCTTATCACACCTTAGGCGTTTATTCGTATTCAAAATACTTTGGGGTAACAGGATGGCGTTTAGGTGTGATTGCGCTAGCACAAGAAAATGTCTTTAATGATTTAGTCAAACAGTTACCAGAAGATGAAAAGGAAATCTTACGTAAACGATATAAAGCCTTAACGGTGACACCAGATCAGATTCCATTTATTGATCGTATTGTAGCAGATAGTCGTCAGGTCGCTTTAAATCATACAGCTGGCTTATCAACGCCACAGCAGGTTCAAATGGCGTTCTTCTCGATTTTTGCTTTACTTGATCGAGAAGAGACGTATAAAAATCAGACAAAAGAGATTTGTCGTCGACGTAAGGAATTAATTTATGCACAGCTTCCATCTCTTGCTGAAAAACAGGATCGTTATACGACTTCTTACTATAATCAAATTGACTTATTAGTCTGGGCCCGTCTTCAATATGGAAATGAATTTGTGAGTTACCTTTTAGATCACTATCATCCACTCGAATTTTTATTTGAATTAGCAGCCCGTTATGGAATTGTGTTATTAAATGGAAGTGGATTTGAGGGACCGACTTGGTCGATTCGTGTATCGTTAGCCAATTTAAAGGATGAAGATTATACTGAAATTGGACAAGCCATTGGTGAGTTATTTGAAGATTATGCAACAAAATGGAAAGCACAGGGAACGACTCTTTCCACGATTGAAAGTGAAGGCAAAATTGAATCGTTCATGTGGTAAAGAAAAAATCTAGTCAAGATAAATTGACTAGATTTTTTTTTATGAATGGTTAGTATCGAGCAAGAAAGAGGGAATCGAGATAAAAAGGCCAAGTTGAAGGCTCTATCGCCGCCTTTCAGATGCAAAATTGATGAAATCAGCTTCAAACATTAAATTTCTTTTGTCAATGAAAAGTTAGAGGAATTAAATTTAAAATAGTCCTCTTTTTTTAATTACTTTTCGTAATTTTTAGATATAATGAAGTTATATCCATAAAGATAAGGGGAATTAAAATGGAACTGAAAGAACTAAAGGAAAGAATGTCTCATCAAAAGTTATATTATTGTAATCACGATGAGTTAATCAAAGAACAAACCATTTGTCTTGAGCGGTTATATGATTTTAATCAAACACGTCCGTCTGAGCATGAAAAGCGACTGGCTTTATTAAAGAAAATGTTTGCAAGTATCGGCGAGAACTGTTATATCGAACCGCCACTTCGTGCAAACTGGGGAGGAAAACATGTTCATTTTGGAGACGGTGTGTATGCAAACTTTAATTTAACACTTGTTGATGATTGTGAAATTATCGTCGGTAATCATGTGATGTTTGGGCCTAATGTCACCGTGAGTGCGGGAACTCATCCCATTCATCCTGAGTTAAGACGTAAGCAGGCTCAATATAATCTTCCGATTAAAATTGGAAACAATGTGTGGATTGGAGCAAATGCCGTTGTCTTACCAGGCGTGAGTATTGGTGATAACACGGTCATTGGAGCGGGAAGTGTCGTCACAAAAAATATTCCTGCCAATGTGGTAGCTGTTGGAAATCCTTGCCGTGTTTTACGAGAAATTAATGAACAAGATTTGACCTACTATCATCGAGATATGATCATTGATATTGATTAACACCTAATGAAACCTTATCCATTTAGATAAGGTTTTTTTACACTGAATATTAGAAAATGACAGATGTGATAAGAGCGTTTTTATAGTAAAATATATCCAGGAAATGAGGTTCTTAAGAATCCAATCTCTAGATAGAAAGAAGACAGAGAAGTAAAAGATGAGGAGCAAAAAGATGAAAACATTTGAAGTGAAAGAAGAATTCTTAGTCGATGGAAAGCCAACTAGAATAATGTCGGGAGCGATTCATTATTTTAGAATAATGCCCGATCATTGGGAGCATAGCTTATATAATTTGAAGGCGTTAGGATTTAATACGGTGGAGACTTATGTTCCGTGGAATCTTCATGAAATGCGTGAAGGGCAGTTTGATTTTACTGGAGGTAAAGATTTAGTGTCGTTTGTGAAAAAGGCCGAAGAAATCGGACTGATGGTTATTTTAAGACCCGGACCTTATATTTGTGCGGAGTGGGAAAATGGGGGATTGCCTGCTTGGTTACTTAATTATCATGACATGAAAATTCGTTGTGATGATGAGTTGTTTTTAGAAAAGGTCGAAAATTATTTCAAGGTGCTATTACCGTTAATTGTGCCATTACAAGTGACAAAAGGCGGACCCGTTATCATGGTGCAAGTTGAGAATGAATACGGGTCATTTAGTAATGATAAATTGTATTTGCGTGCTTTGAAAAAGATGATTGAAGATGCAGGAATTGACGTGCCATTGTTTACATCTGACGGGGCATGGGAGCAGGCATTGATGTCAGGAACCTTAATTGAAGAGGAGGTGTTGGTAACGGCAAACTTTGGGTCACGAGGGAATGAAAATTTTGATGTCTTGCAATCCTTTATGGAAAAGCATGATAAAAAGTGGCCATTGATGTGTATGGAATTTTGGTGTGGGTGGTTTAATCGTTGGAATGAAGACATTATTTTGCGCGACGCTGATGAGGTGATGACGTGTATGAAAGAATTATTACAACGTGGGAGTTTGAACCTGTATATGTTTCATGGGGGAACAAACTTTGGATTTATGAATGGTTCTTGTGCTGGGAAAATTGGGAATTTACCACAAGTCACCTCGTATGATTATGATGCCTTCTTAACAGAATGGGGAGATCCAACGAAAAAATATGAAGCAGCACAAGAATTGTTAAAAGAATTATTTCCAGATATGATTCAGCAAACACCTAAATTAAGAACAAAAAAAGATTACGGGCTCATTCCACTAAAACGTAAAGTGTCATTATTTAAGACATTATCTTCGTTAGGGAAAAGTGAGCAAAGTATTTGGCCCAAAACATTTGAACAATTAGGGAGTGGTTATGGGTACGTCTTGTATCAAACAAAGTTGATCGGTTCTACCAATTCAGAGCGTATCAAATTAGTAGATACAAGTGATCGTGTTTCGGTGTATGTAGACGAAGTCTTTTATTTAACACAAACACAAGAAGAAATCGGAACCGAATTTAATCTTCCACTTCAAGGGGAACATGAATTGTCCTTGTTAGTCGAAAATATGGGACGTAATAATTATGGGGCAAGGCTGTTAGCTCCTACTCAACGAAAAGGAATTCGTGGAGGTGTGATGGTGGATCATCATTTTGAAACAGAGTGGGTGCAATATGCTTTGTCATTTGAAACGATTGGTGACGTGGATTTCGCAAAAGGATGGATTCCAAATACACCAGCATTTTATGAATATGAATTTGAAGCACACGAATGTGAAGATACATTTTTAGATTGTAGCACGCTTGGAAAAGGGGTTGCCTTTATCAATGACTTCAATCTCGGTCGATACTGGTCAGTAGGACCGATTCAATATTTATATATTCCAGGGCCTCTTTTAAAAGTAGGGATTAACAAATTGGTTCTTTTTGAAACAGAAGGTGTTGTAGCTGAAAGGATTGCGCTAAAAGACCATCCGGTTTATGTCAAAGGTTAACGTCTAGTTAACCTTTTTTTAGTGAAAAATAGTGTATATTTTGTTATAATTTAGCGAGTTATAGTACTTGTAGGGGAGAGAACTAATGAAGTTAACAAAGTATATATTATTAATATTAGGTTTTATATTGATTAGCGAATGTGAGGTTTTAGCACATCATCTTTCATTTGATAGCCAGCGTTTGATTGTGAAAAGTAATGAGCCACTTGAGTATGATGAATTTCGAATATTAGAAGAGGACTTATTTGTCATTTCATTTGATTCTATTTCACAGACAGAAGAAACGTATGAAAGGCTATTAACGACGCCTGGTGTAGAGTGGGTAGAACCTGATTTGGAGCTTAGTTTAAACGTTATGGATACACAGACTATCACTTCATGGAGTGATGAATTTTGGGGAATGGACTATCTTGGAATTAATTCCTATCGAGACTATTTAATTCAAGAGGAAAAAGATGATGAGCTTGTCGTTGCGGTTATTGATACGGGAATTGATCCCACACATCCTCTATTTGAAAATAAACTATCAGATTTTGGATATAATTTTGTGAACCGACATGAAGATCCATTTGATGATAGTTATAATAGTCATGGAACGCATGTAGCAGGAATTATTTCCAAGGCAACCGCAGGCTTAGACAATATTAAACTTTTACCATTAAAAGTGTTGGATTCGCGCGGGAAAGGAACTGTTTCAGCGTTGGTTGAAAGTGTGAAGTATGCCAAAGAAGCTGAGGTCGACATCATCAACCTAAGTCTTGGGTTGTATCCCTATTATCATTCAAAAGCGTTAGAAATGGCCATTTTAGAAGCAATCACCTCCGGCATTACAGTCGTCATTGCTTCGGGAAATGATAATATCGATACGATGAATAGTTGTCCCTCTCATTTAGAGGATGCGATTATTGTATCTGCTATGGATTCGTCGTTGCAAAAAGCAGTCTTTTCAAATTATGGAGCACATGTTGATGTGGTCGCACCAGGTGTTGATATTTATAGCACGGTTGCAGGTGGAGGATTTGGTTATTTAGATGGAACATCAATGGCTGCACCACATATTAGTGCGATGGCTGCTTTATTAAAATTAAATAATCCGACGTTAATGCCTCATGATATTGAAGAAATTTTGATTGAAATAGCTGATGATCTAGGAGAAGTGGGATGGGATCCTTACTTTGGATACGGGGTTCCGATTTTATCTAAGTTATTACCGGGACGAGCTCTCACTGGAATCGTCTTAGAGGTAGATACGCTTGATTTAAAAGTCGGAGAACGTATGAATTTGAATGTATTATTTATCCCAACTCATGCAACTATTACAGAAAATTTAAGTTGGAGCAGTTCTAATGAATCGGTCGTCATGGTTAATGATGGAGAACTGATTGCCAAACAAGTAGGTAAGGCAGTCATTGAAGTTAGAACCGGGACTCATGTTGCGAGTTGTGAGGTAACGGTTGAAGAAAGTCAGATAGAGCTTCAATCAAAGGAACTAAGTGAAAAAATCAGTGTCACCGAACAGTCAGCTATTAAAGAAGAGAGTCACAATGATTACTCAATTTTACCCGTTGAACCAATAGAAGAAGAGATTCAAAGAAATCAACAACCGATTTCAAAAACAATCATTGTTGAAGAAGTAGAACAATTAGAAGATGAAGAACCACAACTTGTCACAGCGTTTGAGATGATCGAAGAAGTTGAAAGTGTGAGCCAAAGGACATTTGAGAAAGACACAACAAATAAAGTGAAGGTTGGACGAACTTTTTGGTTATTTGCTTTCCTTTGCACTGGAATGGTCGTGCTGTATAAGAGAAAGCAGTAAGCGTGACATGAGATGAAAGTAGGTTTCTTTATTGAGAGTGAATTTTAAAAAAACTCCGAATCGTGGACTTTTTGAAGGACGATTCGGAGTTTTTAGTGTTTATGTTTTTTTCGATAGTCTGAGGGCGTACAATTCAGTTCTTTACGGAACGTTTCAGTAAAATAACTTGAACTGTTAAAGCCACATTGAAGGGCGATTTCAGTAATGGTATAGTTCGTCGTTTTAAGCAGGAAAAGACTTTTTTCTAGACGGTACTCGGTTAGATAACCAATGGGCGATTGATTGAGAAATTTTTGAAATATTTTACAACAGTTGCTACGACAAACATTCCCAGCTATCGCAATATCGTTTAAGGTGACTTTGGCGGAATAATTTTGTTGAATGTAACTAATCATTTGTCGCAAGGGCCCAATTCCTTTATCCAGAAATGACTCGTGTGCAGTTTGATCTTGTTTAACATGGTGATAAAGTTGGTAAGCAATCGTATAAAAAAGGCTCATGATTTGTAATTCGAATCCTTCTGATTGCTTTTGGCAAAGTTGATGTAATTGTTTTAAATGTTCAATAAATTGTCGTTGCCAAGTAATCTTTGGATCAAAGATAAAAAAGGGATGAGAGGAGTCTTGTTTAAGGGGATTGACGTAGTGATCGGCTATTCGAGGAATGGCAGAAATGAGAGAAGGTGGAAGTAGGATACAAATAAATTCACACTCATCACCATTACTTGAAAAAACGTAATGCATGTGTCCAGAATTTACAAAAATAGCTTGTCCTTCCGTCAAAAGATAAGGTTTTCCATTGATTGAATAGGCCATTTTTCCGTGTAAGATAATCGTAAATTCAAAATCATCATGCCAATGATTGGCAGCTGACATATTTGGATAATCACTAAGTCTTGCAAAGTTTGAGCGAATGCAAAAGTCAGTGAAGTTATAGGCTACATCCTCAGAATGGTCTTGAAATAATTTAAGTTCTAACATAGATAAACCCTCTTTGAAAAATATAATTGTTATAAGTTAATAGTCTATTATGATAGTAATTCGAAAAATTATAGACTATTATTATAATATAGCACATGTGAGCAGACAATTAAAAGTTTGAGAAGTAGGAGAGAGTAACATGACGATGCGAGAACGAATGGCAGCAGGTCAATTATTTACAGACAATTGCGATGGACTAGCAGAAGACCGTCAAAATGCTAAGAGAAGAATGAAAGCTTTTAATGAGACAGGCCCTGATGAGATTCAAACAAGAATTCAACTCATGCACGAGATGTTTGGCAAGGAAACGAAAGCTTGGATTGAACCTCCTTTTTATTTTTGTTACGGATATAATATAGAGATTGGCGAAAAATCCTATGTGAATTTTAATTGTCAATTTGTGGATGATGGGAAAATAACGATTGGTAAAAAAGTAATGTTTGGACCTGGGATCACAATTGCAACAGTTGGTCATCCCATTAATCCAAATTATAGAGAGTATATGTATACTGATGCCGTGATAATTGAAGATAATTGTTGGATTGGAGAGGGTGTTGTGATTTGTCCGGGGGGGATCATTGGTGAAAATACAGTCATTAGAGCAGGGAGTGTGGTGACCAAGAGTATTCCAGCCAACTGTGTAGCTGTTGGAAATCCATGCCGTGTTCTTCGAGAGATTAATGAACAGGATTTAAAATATTATTATAAAAATCGTGAAATAACAGTAAAAGATTTAGAAGAAGAGGCAGTATGTCGTTTGAAAGGATGAGTTAGAAGGATGAACCCTTATAAAGTGATTGTGATGGATGTGGATGGAACATTAACTAATAAAGAAAAGAAAATTACCCAAAAGACCAAAGCAGCGTTAAAGATGGCACAAGAACAGGGGATGATTTTAGTCTTGGCATCTGGACGGCCAACCAGTGGATTGTTAAATCTAGCGAAAGAACTTGAAATGGATCAGCATCAGGGATTATTAGTGAGTTACAATGGAAGTCAAGTGATTGATTTAAGCACGAAAACGATTTTATTCAATAACCCCCTTTCCATATCAGAGGCGAAGTCAATCTTAAGACATCTTAAGCAGTTTAATCTAACGCCGATGATTGACGATGGAGTTCATTTATATGTAGAAAATGTAGACGGGTATTTAGTCGAATACGAAACAAAAGGTAATGCATTTATTTTAAAAGAGGTAGACGATTTAGAAGCATTTGTTGAGTTTGAATGTCATAAAATACTAACGAGTGGTATGCCTGACTATCTGGAGGAGATCTTTGAGGATATGAAGTATCCATTCAATGAGCAGTTCAATTGTATATTTACAGCCCCTTTTTATGTTGAATATACAGCTAAAGGCATTGATAAGGCAAAAGCGTTAGAAACAGTCTTAAATTACCTAGGTTGCCAAAAAGAAGAAGTGGTAGCTTTTGGTGATGGACATAATGATGCTTCAATGCTCAAATACGTAGGCTTAGGCATTGCGATGGAGAATGCAGTTCAAGCGTTAAAAGACATAGCATATTTTGTCACGTTCTCTAATGAAGAGGATGGGATTGCGTATGCCTTAGAAAAATTTTGTTTAAATAAGAAGCTCTGAGTGAATTTAAAGAAATAGATGGAGTAGAAGACACATGAAAATTAATCATATGGCGATGTATGTCAGACAGTTAGAAGAGATGAAACGATTTTATATGCAATTTTTTGAGGCAACCTGCGGGGATAAATACCATAATCAAAAGACTGGTCTACAGACTTATTTTTTAACGTTTGAAAATCAGATGCGACTTGAATTAATGACACGATCTAATTTAGAGCGAGACCAAAAGTCTTTATATCAAACGGGATACATACATCTTGCATTTAGTGTTGGGAGTAAAGAAAAGGTAGACGAGTTGACAAACTGTCTAAAAGAGGCAGGATACGATATTTTAAGTAGTCCTCGTACAACAGGAGATGGTTATTATGAAAGTTGCATTTTAGATCCTGAGGGAAACCAAGTTGAAATAACAATATAATAAAAGAAAGATTCTGATGGAATAGTCCATCAGAATCTTTTTGATATAAGATAAATTTAGCATATGATAGCGATATTTCTCATATACATGGTTAGCATGAGATAAAACGATGGGAGAGGTCGCTATGTATAGTTTTAAAAATGATTATAGTGAGGGGGCACATCCTAATCTTTTAAAAGCACTTCAGCAAACGAATTTAGAACAACATCAGGGTTATGGAGACGATGTTTTTTGTACCGAAGCCGCTCATTTGATAAAGGAAACGTTTATGTTAAATCACGATGAAATTCATTTTTTTGTGGGCGGAACACAGACGAATTTAACGGTGATTTCTGCTTTTTTAAAACCTTATGAAGCCGTGATTTCTGCGGATTCAGGTCATGTGGCAGTCCATGAAACTGGAGCAATCGAAGCAACGGGGCATAAAGTCATTCCAGTTTCTTCACATGATGGAAAATTGAGTGTTGCTCAAATAAAAGACGTATTAAAAACACACATTGATGAACATATGGTGAAGCCTAAGCTTGTGTATCTTTCAAATCCTACTGAACTCGGAACAATTTATCAAAAATCTGAACTTGAAGCCATTTATGAGTACTGCCAAGAACAGAATTTAATTTGTTATTTAGATGGGGCTCGGTTAGGGTCAGCCTTATGCTGCGAGAAAAATGATCTTTTACCATCAAATTTGGCTCAGTTGACAGATGTATTTTATATCGGTGGAACGAAGATGGGAGCATTATGTGGTGAGGCACTCGTGATCAATCAGCCAATGCTTAGAAAAGATTTCCGTTTTAATATGAAACAAAAAGGTGCCTTATTAGCAAAGGGACGTATTTTAGGTCTTCAGTTTAGCGAGTTATTTAAAGACAATCTTTATTTTGAATTAGCCAATCATGCGAATGAGATGGCCAGATTATTGAAGGTCGGTATTAGCTCTTTAGGTTATCAGTTTATGGTCGACTCAGACACGAATCAGATTTTTCCGATTATTCCAAATAAAATTGTCGCCTTACTTGAAACTAAGTATCTTTTTACGAGATGGGATTCAACTAATCGAACTGAAACCGTCATACGATTAGTGACTTCATGGTCCACATCTGAAAAAGCGGTGAAAGAATTCATTCAAGACCTCAAAAAATTTACGGTATTAGAGTTAAGGGGTAAATTGATGGACTCGTGATAGGTGTTTGTCGTAGCATCATAACAAGGCAAGAAGATAAAAAAGGAGATTCATCTTAATGAAGTACTACGTGGTTGAAGGGACGATTAAAAATCAAGAGGCAATGAATGACGATCTTTTAAAAGAGCATATGGCATGCACAAAAAAAGTGATGGATTAAGGACTAAGTTTGATGTCATCTTTAAAGGCTGATTTGAGTGGTGGGTTATTCATCATGAAGTCAAACTCTTACGAAGCAATAGCCGCTTATTTAAATGCTGAACCATTATTTAGGGCAGGAGTTCAAACCTATTGCATAACTGAATTGATGCCACATTATTTAATGCCTAATTCAAAAGAGTGGATTGAAGATTAAATAAAAAGATGACTGCCTATCCAGTCATCTTTTTGTTAGGAGATAGGATTGTGAATAAGTTTGCAAGCGTTTTTGATTAGGGTTTGAAATAATAATGATCTAATTTAACTAACTTAAAAGAGGGGGATATTAAAATGAATGTAGAACAAATTAATCAAGAAGTTGAAAAAATTGAAGCAGAAATAGAAACACTGAAGGAACATCGTTGCGATTCATTAGTTTGTACAACAAATGAATATGAAACATCATCGAAGATTTAAGATTTGCTAGAAAAAAGAACAGAATTATATTATCAATTAAACCTAGTAGGACAAGCGTCAATTCCTACTGAAAATGAAGATGAGGACGAAATAGAAAAAGTACGTCATCAAGAAAAAATAGAAATCGCCAGAAATTTATTAGATCTGTTAGATGACGAAGTGATTGCCACTAAAACAGGCTTATTAATCGATGAGGTTTATGCTTTAAGAAATAAATAGTATGTCAAAAAACATTATCCTGGGGGTGTTAGGATAATGTTTTTTGATTAATAGGTTGAAAAATAGCGATTGATAATTTTCTGATCTTTTGTTTTAGTAAGGGCAAGTTGTAACAAAATACGTGATTTTTGGGGATTAAACGTATTGGCATTGTTTTGAGCCGAGATATTTCCAGTGAAAACACGTGTACTTAAAATAAGAGGATATTCTTGCGCTAAAAGGACATTAATGGCATCAAGCCAACGTTTGCTTAATTGTCCATCACCTGCTGTAACGATTACCAATCCATCATGCTGACTGGCTAGATAAGGTAAAATACTAGGGTCACTATCAATCGTGAAATAGGCCATTCCAACCGATGGAAGTCGATCCAAACCGGTAATATCAAAGTCTGAGTGAATGGTATGCGGTTTGGTGGTCATTAAATAGAAATCAACTTTATGATCACGGATAAATCCAATCGCTCCAAATTTCCCTGAACCAAAGGCGTCGGTTTGAAAGGTACTAATTTTTTTAACATCGCGTGCACAGTAAATGGCATTATCAAAGACAACTAACACGCCTTTATTGATGGCATCTTCATGGGTGGCAACGACTACAGAGTCGTAAAGATTTAAGGGACCATCTGCACTGATAGCTGTTGCAGGTTTCATAGAACCAGTCAAAATCACGGGTTTTGTCGTTTTAAGCGTTAAGTTTAAAAACATGGCAGTTTCTTCTAAGGTATCAGTCCCATGAGTAATCACAAATCCATCCATATCTGGGTCATCGTTGTGTTCATGAATGGCATCCACAAGTTTTTTCCATTCATTGAATGTGATATCATCACTATTTAAATTGCTAATTTGAATGGCACTAATGCGAGCAGTTTCTTTTAAGTTTGGAATATCAGCTAAGATTTCATCAATTGAGATGACACCTGCTTGATAGCCTGTTGTATTTCCTTCAGGACCACTTCCGGCAATTGTACCACCGGTTGCTAAGATGAGAATATGTTTTAATTTTTTTTTCATAATTTAAGCACTCCTTAAATCTCAAAATTAAAGTTTGAAATGAGATAGATTATGTCACTATTTTGTAGAAATTAATCTCTTTGTATACCTTAAATCTAGGATATCTATGACAGAAAAAGAAATGATTTTTTGTGTCGCAATAAGATCAGTTTATGTACAGTTTATTGTTCTTTGATAAAATAGTAATGATAAGAATTTTAATGATTCAATCAATCAGGTTGGAGGCAAAAGATGATTAATATATTAGTCGCAGAAGATGATAAGCATGCTAGAAAATTATTAGAAACATTATTGAAGCGGGAAGGATATACTGTGTTTACTGCTGAAGATGGTGAAAAGGTATTGGAAATCTTAAGTATCCAACATATCGATTTAATCATTTTAGATATTATGATGCCTAAAATGGATGGATTTGAAGTGGCTAGATTATTAAGGGAAGCGAATTTTACGATGCCGATTTTAATGACTACAGCAAAACACTTACCAGAAGATAAGAAAAAGGTTTTATTGTTGGAACTGACGATTATATGACCAAACCTATTGATACTGAAGAAATGCTTTTAAGAATTCGAGCACTTCTTCGTCGATCTCAAATTGTAAATGAACGAAAATTAACGATTGGTAAAGTAAGGTTAGATTATGATGCGTTAACAGTGACAAGAGAAAATGAAATTCAGACCCTTCCGCAAAAAGAATTTTATTTATTATATAAATTACTGTCTTATCCTGGACGCATTTTCACACGAATTCAATTAATGGATGAAATTTGGGGAATGGAAAGCGAGACAACCGATACAACGGTTAATGTTCATATCAATCGTTTAAGAAATAAGTTTTCGAACTATCCTGAATTTGAATTGATATGTGTTCGTGGACTGGGGTATAAGGCGGTTAAAAAAGTATGAAGGCAATCAAAAAAAGAATTACCCTAACCCTTTATTTTTCTCTTTCTCTTTTTGTGATGTATTTAATTACATTTGCAATTACGGGGGCTTTAATGTCTTTTAGTCTTTTGTTTGGATGGATTAATGAAAGTACTTGTGAGAAGCCAATTATTATTATGCTGATTACGTTAGTATCGTGTATTATTGTGGGGACTATTATTTCAACGGTTGCGAGTAAAAGAATGTTAAGTTCAGTTAGAATGTTTATGGACGCTATGAATCAATTAGCTAGTGGGGATTTTTCAGCTAGATTAAATATTACACATCCCCCTGAATATGAGTTATTGTCTGAAAATTTTAATCATATGGCAGAAGAATTAGCAGGAATTGAAGTTTTACGAACGGATTTTATTAATAATTTTTCTCACGAATTTAAAACCCCGATTGTTTCAATTAAAGGATTTGCTGAAATTTTAAAAGATGATTCATTAACGAAAGAGGAAAGAGAAGAATACCTTGATATTGTCATTGAAGAGTCAACCCGTCTTTCAAATTTAGCGACAAATGTTTTGACGCTTTCTAAGGTCGAAGCACAGTCTATTTTAAGCGACCAACAATTATTTAATATTGGGGAACAAATTCGCCAATGCGTGTTATTATTAGAAACAAAATTAGAAAAAAAACAGTTAATTCTGAATGCAGATATTCAAGATTATCATTACTTTGGGAATAAGGAAATGTTAAATCAAGTGTGGTTAAATATACTTGATAATGCGATAAAGTTTACCTCACAAAATGGAATCATTGATATCAGTATGAAGAAAGTTAGCAATTCAATTGTTATTACTATTAGTGATACAGGAGTTGGGATTGCGGCTGAGGCTATCCCTAAAATATTTGATAAGTTTTATCAAGAAGATACGTCTCATGCCACGATGGGAAATGGCTTAGGCTTATCTATTGTCTATAAAATCATTCATTTACATAAAGGAAGTATAGCCTGTGAAAGTACCTTATCAAGAGGAAGTTCATTTACAATTGAGTTACCCAATATAATCTAAAAGAAAGAATTCTATTTTATTGATCATGTCATAGAATAGAATTCTTTTATTTTTATACATTAAAAAAGTAAAAAGTTTTTTTTCAGTTAATCTTTTTCCTGTATCCTACATTTATCATTAGGAAAAGGAGTGAGTTAATATGATAAAGATTTTTAAACATTTAAAAGTAAAAGAATGGATTCTTTTTGCTATTAGCTTCATCTTTATTGTGGCTCAAGTCTGGTTAGATTTAAAATTACCGGACTATATGAGTGAGATTACGCGATTAGTTCAAACACCAGGAAGTGAGATGAATGAGATTTGGGTGGCTGGGGGATACATGCTCTTGTGTGCATTAGCTAGCTTAGGAACCTCATTTATTGCAGCGGCTATTTCAGCTAAAATTGCGGCGAACTTTTCAGCACGATTGCGTTCAGGATTATTTGATAAAGTCCAATCCTTCTCAATGGAGGAAATTAATAATTTTTCAACTGCGAGTTTAATTACACGCTCAACGAATGATATTAATCAAGTGCAAATGTTTATTGTCATGGGGTTACAAATGTTAATTAAAGCACCTATTATGGCATTTTGGGCGTTAATGAAAATCTATGATAAAAGTTGGCAGTGGACGTTGTCAACAGGAGTTGCTGTCATGGTTTTATTCATCATTGTTGGAATCTGTATGATCATTGCATTACCTAAATTTAGAAGAATTCAACAATTAACGGATAATTTAAATCGAAGTGCTCGAGAAAATATTAGTGGTTTACGTGTGATTCGTGCCTATAATGCAGAGAAATATCAAGAAGATAAATTTACGGTAGCGAATAATGACTTAACGTATAACAATTTATATACAAACTCTGTTATGGCAAGTTTAATGCCAAGTATTAGCATGATTATGAGCGGTTTAAGTCTTGCTATTTATTGGGTTGGGGCTATCTTGATTAATGACGCGACATTACCATCAAGAATGGAAATTTTTTCGGATATGATTGTTTTCTCATCTTATGCGGTACAAGTAGTCATGGGATTTATGATGTTAATTATGGTATTTATTTTACTTCCACGTGCTGCTGTTTCGGCTAAACGAATGAACGAGGTATTGGAAACAAAATCAGTGATTAAAAATGGTTCGTTGACTCAATCGCCAGCAGGAATGAGTGGTGAAATAGAATTTAAACGAGTGAGCTTTAAATATGCTGATAGTGATGATTATGTATTAGAAGATATATCATTTACAGCAAAACGTGGAGAAACCATTGCCTTTATCGGAGCGACAGGTTGTGGAAAAAGTACATTGGTTAATTTAATTCCACGCTTTTACGATGTCAGTGAAGGTGAAATTTTAATCAATGGGATTAATGTAAAAGAATATGACCAAAAAGCACTTCGTAATAAATTTGGTTATGTGTCTCAAAAAGCGACTTTATTTGAAGGGACTGTTCAATCGAATGTTGCATTTGGAGAGAATGGAAAAGGAACACAAGGATTAGAGACAGTAATGGATGCAGTTCAAATTGCACAGGCTTCTGAATTTGTTGAGAAAATGGACAACAGTTATGAAGCTCATGTGGCTCAGGGTGGAACCAATTTATCTGGTGGACAAAAACAACGTTTATCTATCGCGAGGGCGATTGCTCGACGTCCTGAAGTTTTAATTTTTGACGATTCATTTTCAGCGCTTGATTACAAGACTGATCGACAATTAAGAAGTATTCTAAAAAAAGAGACCATTGGAACAACGTTATTAATTGTTGCTCAGCGTATCGGAACCATTAAAGATGCTGATAAAATTATTGTTTTAGAAGAGGGGCGAATCGTCGGAATGGGCTCACATAATGAGTTGATGGAAAATTGTGAAGCTTATCAAGAAATTGCTTATTCTCAACTTTCAAAGGAGGAGCTTGCGTAATGAGAAAAAAAGATAAAAATGAAAGTAGCCTGATTAAATTAGTTCATTATTGTCGTCGCTATCTTCCTATGATGATTATTGCACTAATTGGTGCAGGGATTGGAACAGCCCTAACCTTATTTGGGCCAGATAAGCTATCAGAAATGACAGATTTGATGACTGAGGGATTATTTGGTGAGATTGATATCGAAGCCATTAGTTCAATTGGGATGACATTAATCATCATTTATGGAATTAGTTTTGTGTTATCACTTTCTCAAGGCTTGATTATGGCAAATATAACGCAAAAGGTTTCGAAAAATTTAAGAACAGATTTATCTAAAAAGATAAACAAACTACCCATGTCTTATTATAATAAGACAACAACAGGTGATATTCTTTCTCGAGTAACGAATGATGTGGACACAATTGGACAAACGTTAAATCAAAGTGTTGGAACTTTAGTGACGGCAATTTGTTTGTTCTTGGGATCTTTGATCATGATGCTTAAAACAAATGTGTTATTAACCATTACCGCTATTTTAGCTACTGTAATTGGTTTTGTTTTAGTAGGATTTATCATGAAAAAATCACAAAAATACTTCTTAAAACAACAAGAAGGCTTAGGAAAAATAAATGGTCATATTGAAGAAGTTTACACAGGGCATACGATTGTGAAAGCCTATAATGCTGAAAAGCAAATGGGAGATATCTTTGAATCGATGAATCAAGAATTAAAGCAAAATGGATTTAAGGCGCAGTTATTGGCAGGTCTTATGATGCCATTAATGACCTTTATTGGAAACCTTGGATATGTTGCAGTTTGTATCGTTGGAGCTGTCCTTGCAATGAATGATGTCATTTCATTTGGAGTGATTGTGGCCTTTATTATGTATGTTCGCTACTTTACACAACCCCTAGCACAAATGGCACAAGCAGCGCAAAGCTTACAATCAGCAACAGCGGCAAGTCATCGTGTCTTTGAATTTTTAGAAGCGAAGGAAATGGAGGATGAGAGCCATAAAATAAAACGACTTGAAACAGCTCAAGGAAATGTAGAGTTTAAAAATGTGACATTCACTTATGAAGGGACAACTCATCCGGTTATTAAAAATTTCTCGACAAAAGTAAAACCAGGTCAAAAAATTGCGATTGTTGGTCCAACAGGTGCTGGAAAAACAACACTTGTTAACTTACTCATGCGATTTAATGAAATAAATGGTGGAGCGATTTATATTGATGGTACGCCAATTAATCAATTAACCAGAGAGAACATTCATGATTTATTCTGTATGGTTTTACAAGACACTTGGTTATTTGAAGGATCAGTGAAAGAAAATTTAGTTTATAATCAAGCGCATATTACGGATGAACAAATTGAAGAGGCTTGTAAAGCGGTGGGATTACACCATTTTATTCAAACGTTACATCATGGTTATGATACGATTTTAGATGATAAATTGAATCTATCAGCTGGACAAAAACAACAATTAACGATTGCACGAGCGATGCTGAAAAATTCACCGATGTTGATATTAGATGAAGCCACAAGTTCCGTTGATACGAGAACAGAGCTTATTATTCAACAAGCAATGGATCAATTAATGGAAGGTAGAACCTCTTTCGTGATTGCACATCGATTATCAACGATTAAAAATGCAGATGTGATTCTAGTTTTAAAAGATGGCGACATTTTAGAAAGTGGAAATCATGAATCGTTATTAGCTAAACAAGGATTCTACGCAGAATTATATAACAGTCAATTTGAACAAGCATAAAAGATGAGCCATCTCTAGAGTGACTTAAAACAACATCCTATCTAGTCAATTTAGGCTAGATAAGGTGTAAAGGGATATGCAAAGAAAGGGTTAAAAAATGTGAGGGTTTGAGTTGTGAATTTTCGACATTTCATGGAAGAAATGTTAGAGAAAAAGCAGTCAATTTTTCATTAAATAAAGCAAAAGCACCTCGTTAATCTCCATGAGGTGCTTTTGCTTTATTTAGTTGTTAAATGAAATATCCGGTTTTTCTTGTTGAGCTTGATAGGGAATCATAGATTGATTGAAAGGCTTATTTAAAACATCGACCTTGACAATTTGAGTGATTGGAATTAGCATATAGTCTTCATGATAACAATATAAGCAAATTCCAACCGGCTTTAAGACATAAGAGATAGGGATGACGGTTAGGCGTTTTTGTCTTATTTCCAAATCTATATAAGAGTTGGTTTGGATGGCATGGTCAAGTTGTTGATAAAGCTCACCTTTTCGATCAAAGGGATTATCATCTAAATCAATGACGAAATAATGATTTAAGTGATTTAAGATTTGTGAACATCGCTTAGGTTCCATCAATTGATACTTATCAATTAAAAAGGAATGACTAATGTTTTGACTGAACTGCTGTCCGATGTATAACGACGTAATTAATGACTCGTAGTCACTTTGTTTTAAAACTTGCTTCGCAATGATATAATTCTGATCGATTTCAATGCCACCATTTTTTCCTCGGGTGGATATAATCGGAATACCAAGAACACATAATTTGTCAATATCACGTTGAATCGTCTTCGTTGAAACATCGAAAGTCTCCGCTAATTCTTTAATGGTTACTTTTGAGTGGCATTTTAATAAATAAAAGACGAGTTCTAATAATCTCATTTTGTTACCTTTCTGATTGATTTTGATTATTTAGCGTGATTTTTTAGCCACATGATAGCACAATAGGTATGCATCGCGGCTCCAGTCGCTAAGATGTCTTCATTAAACACGACTTTTTCATTATGCATCGGTTCTCCATATGAAGGATCTTCTTGTTTTGTTCCAGCACCAAGCATCATATAAACACTTGGAACTTCGTATGAATAAGAGGCGAAATCCTCCGATCCCATACCGCCACCTTCAAATAAGACTACAGCTTGTTCACCAACTAAGTCTTTGACATAAGTCGTGACTTCTTTTGCTAAGTCTGTATCATTGGCTAATGGTGGAACTGAAGATAATTCAATAAGTTCTGCTTCTCCTCTAAACATTTTAGCAGTTGAGGTCACAATTTCGTTCATACGGTTAAAAATGAATTCACCGAGTTCTTTATTCAAACTTCTAATCGTTCCTTCCATGATCACTTCTCCTGGAATGATATTAGGAGCGTCTCCACCGGCAAATTTTCCGATGGTTAGAACAGCAGGTTGTGTTGGTGATACTTCACGAGCAATAATTTCTTGCAAAGAAATGTAAATATGAGCTGCAATATTAATCGGATCGACTCCAAGTTCAGGCATGGCTCCATGGCATCCTGTTCCTTTAACTACAATTCTAAAGCGATTGCATCCTGCAATACTTGTTCCAAGCCCACATAAGACAACGTTTGAAGGAGAACCTGAGTGAACATGCATCGCCATGGCGGCATCAACCTTTGGATTTTCAAGGACTCCCGCTTCAAGCATTTTTTTAGCTCCTGTAAATCCTTCCTCATCTGGTTGGAACACTAGTTTAATTGTTCCTTCGATTTGATTTTGATTTTGTTTAAGTAATTTAGCAGCTCCAAGTAACATTGCGGTGTGCATATCATGTCCACAAGAATGCATGCATCCATTTGTCGATTTAAAATCGCAACTTGTTTCTTCTTTCATAGGAAGTGCATCCATATCTGCTCGTAATAAGAAGGTTTTTCCTGGATTTGGTCCTGAAATTGTGGCAACAATTCCGCTCTCACAAATCTCTGTCGGTTCGTAACCAAACTCCATCAGTTTATTCATGACAAACGCTTTTGTTTTTGGAAGTTCGGCACCTACTTCAGGATTTTCATGAATAAATCGTCTATATTCTATCAGTTCATCTTTTATTAATTGTGCTTGATTCATAAATTCATTCATTTAAGATTCCTCCAAGTTAGTTTATGTTTTCTGTAAACAAATCATATCAAAAAAATAGGACATATAGGGTCCAATTCAAAATTATTTTACCAATTTTTAAAAAAATATAAAAAAGATTAATTAAAAAAATAAATTAATCTTTTCATTTAATATAGAATTATAAGGATATTAAGAATAATAGGGTCAGGATGAAGAGTAGAGACACATTATATAACGTAAATACTTTTAAATATTTTGCCGTTTGATTCGGATAGGTTTGAGCAAATAATTTATATGAAATGATGCTAGCTAGTGAGGCAATTAGGGTTCCAAGTCCACCGATATTGACTCCGATGAGGAGTGATTTTGCATAAGGTGTGAAAGTTGAGAGTAAGATAGCGGCCGGTACATTACTAATGATTTGTGAGGAAAGAATCCCTGCCAAATAAGTTTTTGGCTCAGTTTGAAGCATTGCTTGCATCCAGTGTGTTAATGCAGGAATAGAAGAGATATTCCCGATAAAAACAAAGAAAGCAATAAAGGTTATGAGTAGTGCGTAATCTACCTTTTTGAATAGGGAACGGTCTGAAATTAGGACGAATAAAAGAGTCAAAATGAACGTCCATTCTACTTTTATGAGATGAAACACGGACATTAAAATGATGCCAAGTAAAAAAGAATAGGCTAATACCTTTTTAGGTTGTTCGATGTTTGTGCAAGATAATTCAGCTTGCAGAGGTTCTTTTTTATCCCTTAACACAATAACAAGTAGTAAGGCAAAGGACATAAGCCCGAGTGGAAAGGTTATTTTTAAAAATTCACTCGGTGATAAATGGTAATAAGAATATAAGTATAAGTTTTGTGGGTTTCCAATCGGGGTGAGGCTACTTCCGAGGTTT
>NZ_AEXQ01000140.1:0-2255 GCF_000191865.1 Turicibacter sp. HGF1 | reverse complement strand
ATATTTGAACAGCTTTTTTATTATTAGGCAATGTTTTAAGTAAAGGTTGATATTCATCAAAAACAAAAGAGCTCTTCTACACTTTAGAGGAGCTCCTTTGTTTTGATTAAATTTCTGTCGTTGTGGTATTTTTATTATCTAAAAAACGTTTAATGATAAAAATAATCGTAAAGAAGATAAGCAATCCAAAGCAAAGCTTTGTCGATGCCCATTGAAAATAGTCATAGTATCCGATAACAATCGAAGCGATTGCCAGCATTAGTGTTGAAATCCAAGCTGCTATATTCCACTTTTTATTATCAGATGGAAACCCAATTCCACTTACCAATAAAGAAATCCATATTGGAATTGTGATATACCAAGCGAAACTATCAATTCCTGTAGCTAAAATAAACATTGTCTTCAAAACAAATGGTAACAAGGATACAATAGTTAATCCTTTATAACGATGTTCGGCATTTAAAAAACCTTTTTCTTTTGAATATAATATATTCATAAAATCCCTCCTTCATATTGAAATAGATTCTTTTCATATTATTATACCACTTTTACCAAATAATAACAATATTTCAAGGTGGAGGTATATATACTTATGCAAATAAGGGCTTGCTTAACAAAATATCTTTAATTGAACAAGTTGAATAAGTTGATTGAGCGTGAATATATGCCTTTTGAATTTTCACAACTTCTTTTTCATGCTTAAAAAGTTCAACCCATTTGAACCAATAAAGATAATGATGCAAGTGTTTCGTTGCAACACCTCTAAACTTTCTCATAAAAGTTTTTAAACTACTATGTAACGCATTTACATGTTGAATATGATAAATATCTTTCTTGCGTTTTCCAGATTCAATTTGGATGTGTTCTAAATTAAGTTCATCAGCTATTCGTGAATACCCATGAGCACTATCTGTACATAGCGTAGAATGTGGAGCGATGTGACCTTCAAAGAAACGTTTCAGGGCGTCGTATTTCAATCGTCCTCGTCCAATTAATCCAATCAATAAATTACCATGTCTATCTAAAGCTGTTCCAACAGCTACCTGTTGCTTAGATAACCCTCGTTTTTTATGTGCTTTTTTAGCTTTCTTTTTTTTAGACGTAGAAGGCACTTTTCCATACGTTCTGCCTTTAGTTCTATTTCCTTTTTTACTGAATCGGAAAAAGGTCTCATCAGCTTCTACTAATCCATCAACTTCACCGATATTAACAAACGAAGCTAAGGCATTCATGATTTTATGTCTCCAGAAAAATGATGTTGCGATGTTAATGTTACATATCTCTGCACATTTTCGAATACTGTAACCTGCCATCATACAACCAATATATTCAATCCATACTTTAGCCTCCTTCTTCGAATAGGCAGTAGGTGTAGAGGTTTGATTGCTAAACGGTTTATTACATGAACGACAAAGATAACGTTGGACACCGTTCCGAGTTCCGTTTTTTACGACATGAGTTCCATGACAAACAGGACATTCAAAATGCCCGTTTGAATATCTTGCTTCTTGGACCTTTTTACGAAGTTTAATCAAATCAGATTTAAATTTACTTAACTCGATAGTTGCGATAACCTCATCTAATTCTGATTCATTCAATTTAGGTAAAAGCCTTAAAATAAGTTCCTTTGACATATACTCAACCTCTCAAACAAATGTTCTGTTTACTATTATAATCGACATTTTTGAAATTGGTTATGCAAATTCTGTGGAAAATATCAACCCGTTCTTAAAACATTGCCTATTATTATTAAAATCAACATTTATTTAAAACACAGCGTTAATTAAATATAAGTGTCATGGAGTAATAAATAAAAAAATGTTATTTAAACCAGAGCTAAACAGGATGTACTCTATTCATGATGAGTGAAGCAATAAGATAAACTCTCCTTAAAAACAAAGCTAATAATCTCATTTAATTTAACATCATCAAAATAATTTCCAGAAAAGATAATGTTTTTATTTTTAATATTTAAAATCGTTCTAGTAGAAAGTTAAATAAGAAATCAAAATTTATTCTTTTAATACTGTTTAGTAGATATAGCGGAATGAAATAGTGAGTAGATGTGACTTTTATTGTTATATCAAAAAGTATTACACACCATTAATTAGGTTGTAAAAGTATTTTTATAAAGTAAGTATTATATACAAATTCTTCAATAAGTAAAAAAGATAAAAAATGTTTAAAAAGATTTGACACCATACAATAGAAATGTTAAAATAATCAAGTCGTCGAAAGAAGACAAACAAAAGAAA
>NZ_AEXQ01000141.1:0-2615 GCF_000191865.1 Turicibacter sp. HGF1 | reverse complement strand
GAGGCTCATCCCTTTTTAACGATTCCCTTATTATTTATCATATCTCCGCCAAAATGACTCAAACTAATTCAGACAACAATTCTGAAGGAAGTGAAGATATGACGAAACAAGCCAATCATTTAATACATGAAAAATCCCCCTATCTCTTACAGCATGCCTATAATCCTGTCAACTGGTATCCTTGGAATGATGAAGCCTTTACCAAAGCAAAAGAAGAAGACAAACCCATTTTTTTTAAGCATCGGGTACTCAACTTGTCATTGGTGTCATGTCATGGAGCATGAATCTTTTGAAGATGAGGACGTTGCCACCTATTTAAATGAACACTTTATCTCGATTAAAGTGGATCGTGAAGAAAGACCCGATATCGATACGGTTTATATGAGTATTTGCCAAGCTTTAACCGGACAAGGGGGATGGCCACTCACCATTTTCATGACACCGACTCAACAAGCTTTTTATGCGGGAACTTATTTTCCAAAAACAAGCCGCTATGGCCGACCAGGATTTCTCGATGTTTTAAAAACCATTGACTTCAATTGGAATCATCATCGAGCTAAAGTAACGGACATTACCAAACAGATTGCATCTCACTTCAAAGACCTAGAAGGAATAGAGACTGAAGGGGATTCTTTATCCATGGCCATTATTCAAAACGGGGTCAATCAGCTAAAGCAAAGCTATGATCCACGATTTGGTGGCTTCGGAACCGCACCAAAATTTCCGACACCACACAAACTCATGTTTTTGCTTCGTTATGATGAACAAACAAAGGACAAGTCTGTCCAAGACATGGTGACTCAAACACTCGATCACATGTACAAAGGTGGAATTTTTGATCATCTTGGGTATGGCTTTTCACGTTATTCAACGGATGAAATCTGGCTCGTTCCCCATTTTGAGAAAATGCTATACGATAATGCGCTTCTTATGATTAGTTATACTGAAGCCTATCAAGTGACGCGTGAACCTCGTTACCTAAGTATTGCGATGCAAACCGCAGAGTATGTCTTAACTCAATTAACTAGTCCTGAAGGTGGATTTTATTGTGCAGAAGATGCGGATAGTGAAGGGGAAGAAGGTAAATTCTATGTCTTCACGCCAGCAGAAATCATCCAGATTCTAGGACCTGAAAAGGGACACTGGTTTAATGAGTTTTATAATGTCACAGAAGAGGGGAACTTTGAAGGAAAAAATATCTTAAATCGACTACATCATAAAAAACTAGAACTAGACATCAAAGAACTAGAGGCCTGCCGTGAAACATTACTCACCTACCGATTAGAACGAACACATCTTCATAAAGACGATAAAATCTTAACCTCTTGGAATGGCTTAATGATTGCCGCCTTTGCTAAACTCTATGGACAAACACAAAAGATGATTTACCTAGACGCCGCCTCAAAAGCTGTCACCTTTATTAAACAACACCTCTTTGATGAAACACGACTCTTAGCGAGATACCGAGAAGGGGAGAGTCATTTTAAAGCTTATCTCGATGACTATGCCTTCTTGTCATACGGACTAATCGAACTTCATCAAAGTACCGCAGAAGTGGAGTATTTAGAACTGGCGATTCAATTAAACAAAGAGATGTTAGACTTATTCAAAGATGAAGCGGGTGGGTTTTATCTAACGGGACATGACGCTGAAACCTTAATGCTAAGACCGAAAGAGTTATATGATGGAGCCATGCCATCTGGTAATTCAGTCGCCGCATACAATCTCATTCGTCTAGCCAAACTCACAGGTGATACCTTATTTGAAACAGAAGCTGAAAAACAAATTCAGTACCTAGCCAAACAAGTGAAGCACTATGAAATGAATCATACCTTCTACTTAATCGCTGCTTTATTCGCGCTAAGTGACACCAAAGAACTCATGATCACCGTGCCAAAACAAGAACAAATTAAAGAGATTCTCAAACAACTGAATGAAACACCTCACTTTAATACCACCCTTTTATTTAAGACACCTGAAAATCAAACCCAACTCTCAAAACTCGCACCATACACAAAAGACTACCCAATCGGTGATCAACCAACGTACTATCTTTGTTCAAATGGGACTTGTCAGGCACCAACCTCATCCTTAGAAAGTTTAAAAAACATTCTTTAATCAAAAAGGTGATTTCCAAACACTTGGAAATCACCTTTTTCAGGAAATGACTAAAAAGACAAATGAAAACAAAAATTTGAAACTCTTGATGGTCAAGAACGAAGAGCTTACAAAATGTTTAAAATTCATATTCCTTCGCCCAGATGGAGAATTAGAAACCTTAATTCTAGATGACTTAAAGCAATTACAACTTGATGATATTCCTAATTTATAAATCGCAATCAAAGAATATTTTATTTGACAATATATAAAAATTTGCGAAAAAGACTTACACTAATGAGCAACATATCCTACACCTTAACTTTTTTTGAGTCCCTGAGTTGTCAATTTAAATCAGACAATTATTCATCACAAACTAAGCAATTGGAAGGAGTGAATCTAATCCAGTTGCTTTTTTCATGATTTCTTCTGGTGTGTAATAGTTTAAAGATCTTCTGGGTACACGATTATATTTCATCGCAATTTCATTTAATTTCTTTTGTGAATGTACGGATAAG
>NZ_AEXQ01000142.1:0-12398 GCF_000191865.1 Turicibacter sp. HGF1 | reverse complement strand
ATTATAGAACCTTTATTTTTTAAAAGGAAAACACCTTTTTTTTGCGTATAGAAAAATGAGGTGAAAACGATGAAAAAGCAACTTGTTTATTTATTCGTGAGTGGAATTGTTATGTCACTCATCTTTATGAGTGCCAAACCTAAGAATACGTCGGTTCCTATTGTAATCGAATCACAATCAAGCATAGAGGAGATTACAAAATCTGAATTAGAAGAAGTTTCAAGCCTTTATTATATAATTGATGTAAAGGGAGAAGTTTATTGTCCTGGTGTTTATGAGGTAGAGGCTAACTCAAGAATTCATGAGGTCATTTTGCTTGCGGGAGGACTGACTGAACAAGCGGATCAGAATGCTATCAATTTAGCGGGAAAAATAAAGGATGAAATGGTGATTTATGTTCCTCATGTAGAGGAGGTCGTAAATTTCCAGTGGTCTTTTGAATCATCGTCAGAATCTAAAAAAATATCCATTAATCAAGCCAATGAGGATGAACTCAAAAATTTACCAGGTATCGGAAAGACCAAAGCAGCTGCTATTATTCAATATCGAATGGATTATGGTCCGTTTCAAAGCATTGAGGAATTAAAAAATGTTACAGGAATTGGAGAAAAGACTTTTGAAAGCCTGGAAGACTTTATCGAACTTTAAGTTAAGACAGCATATGATTTACTTGGTTTTTGCTATTTTAATCGGAGTCTTGATGAATGGTGGGGCCTGGTATCTGATTTTTATTTTTCTTGTCTATCTTCGCCGATTTCCTAAGACATACTGGATTTATTTCCTTATTTTTTTGATTAGTTTTAGCTATTACCATACATTAGAACATCAAACAAAACTTCATACCAATGCCTCGTTAGAGCCATCAGAAGCGTTGGTCGTAAAAATCAAAAAGCAGAGTCGTGAGAAACAAACGGCTATTCTAGAAATAGGGAGTGAAAGAATTTATTGGACAACTTCTTCTGTTGAGCCGAAGTTAATGCCAGGAGATATTGTATTAGTAAACGGTGAGTTAAATGTTCCAATGGCAGCAACGGTTCCCAATGGATTTGATTTTAAGCAATATTTGTCTCATCAAAAGGTTTATTTGACCTTATATACGAATGAATTTGAATTAATCGGGCATCAGTTTACAATTAGGCAGTGGCAATATGAATTAGCTCAGCAAATAGAAATGAACTTTCCACCACTGACAGGTGCCTACATGAAAGCTTGGTTGCTTGGAATGACAGATGATTTAGAAGAAGAGATTCAAACCCTGTATTCTGAGCTTGGGATTATTCATTTGTTTGCGATTAGTGGATTACACGTCGGCTTATTAAGTTTTCTTTTACGGTTTGTTTTAAAGCGATTAGGGGTGATTGAGGAGTTAAGTCAACTCATTGTGATTGTCGCTTTAGTTTTATTTATGGTCATCAGTGGAGGAAGTCCTTCAATTGTTCGGGCGAGTGGGATGAGTATCTTATTGATGATTAATAAGCGTCTAAGATTGAATCTCTCGTCATTAGATGTTTTTTCAATTCTCTTTCTTGTCAATGTATGCTTAAATCCACGACAAATTTATCAACTTGGATTTATTTATTCGTATTGGATGACGTTTATTTTAATTTGTTTTCAACCTACTTTTCAAAAATTAGGTACTAAAAGTTTATTTTTCTTTTTGCCGTTTATTGCTCAATGTGCTTCAGCTCCAATTCAATTATACTTTTATGATGAAATAAATGTGTTGAGTTATCTTGTTAATTTATGGGTGATTCCACTTGTGAGCCTATGTCTTTTACCGCTTTTAATCCTCACGATTCTCATACCGTTTATTGCACCCTTAACGAACCATCTTCTCATGTTATTTGAAAGTGTCATTGTAGGGAGTGCCAGTTTATTCACGTGGAACTGGATTGTAGGCGAGTTTTCTTTAAATTTATTACTAGGATTGTTGCTGCTTTTTTTGGGGAATGGATATGTGTTTGAGAAAAAGCGTTGTTTTTCAAACTATGCCATTAGCATAATCCTGGTTATTTTTCTATTGGAATCCCATCGATTTTTTGTCAGTGAAAGTCAGTTCACGATGCTTGATGTGGGTCAAGGCGACAGTGTTATCATTCAATCGTCCTACAGGCGATGTAGTGTGGTGGTTGACACGGGTGGTACCTATCAGTTTACGGGGAAGCCTAAACCCATTTTTTCAACCACGCTAGAGCCCTTTTTAAAGGGAGAGGGGATTCGAACGATTGATTATTTGATTTTGACACATGGTGATTTCGATCATGTGGGAGAGGCCGTTTCGCTACTTCAAACTTTTGAGGTGAAAGAAGTGTTAACAAATGGGCAACCTTTAAATGAATTGATGAAAGAAATTGAAGAGGTAGCAAAGGAAGTAGGAACGATTTTTCGGCAGGTCAAACAAGAAGAAGTGTTAACGTGTGGGAATCAAATTCTCACGTTCTTACAATCAAATCAGATCAAATCAGATGAGAATGCTGCGTCATTGGTGTTTACATTAGAGATGGATGGATTTAGCGCACTATTGACTGGAGATATGGGGGTGAGTGAGGAGGCTGAGATTTTGAGTCGGTATCAGTTAAACCAATTAACAGTATACAAAGCAGCCCATCATGGTTCGAAAACTTCAAATTCAAATTCATTTTTGAGAAGATTAAGTCCCATGATTACCCTTGTATCATCAGGACGAAAAAATCGTTATGGTCATCCAAGTGTAGAGTTAATCGAAAATTTGAAACAACTCGAAATTCCACTCTTGAATACACAATACGATGGAAGTATTCAATTTAAAATTAGAAGGGATAGGCTATCGATTCAATCTTTTCCACCTTATGTTTATAATGTTCAATAATTAAAAAATTAGACAATTCTCTAAATAAAGTCACAACGAAAAAGTATAGTACCAAATTGAATCTCACAATAAAAAAAACAAAAAAGTCACACCAAAAGAAAATACGGACGATAAGTGTTTGGTTGTGACAGAGCCCTTAGTGTGATAAAATAGGGACTGAGGTGTTTTTATGGCCATTTATACGATCCTTGGTGAACAATCTGTTCTTTGTGAAAAGAAAATTAATGAAATTTTAGAGCAACATCAAATTGAATCGTTTGATGTCATCTCTTATGATATGAAAGAAGCAACGATTCAGGAAGCGTTGTTTGATTTACAAACAGTTGCTTTTTTAAGTAATCGAAAAGCCATTTTAGTGAAGAATCCTTTATTTTTAACTGGAAAAGATTCAAAAGGCGAATTAAATCATGATTTAGAAAAGTTTATGGCGTTTTTAGAGCATCCGATTAGTGATAATATTTTAATTATTTATGCCCCTTATGATAAATTAGATGAACGTAAAAAAGTGGTGAAGTTATTAAAGAAGCAGTCGGAGTTTTTTACCTTTGAAACTTACTCAGAAACCACGCTCATCCAATGGGCCCAAAAAAAATTAAAAGAAGAAGGCATTGAATTTGATCCTCGTGCAGTCGAGTTATTAGTGAAGTTCACGCATGCTAAGCTTGATTTAATGTATCAAGAACTAGATAAAATCTTTTTATATTTTTTAGATGATGCGACCTCTAAATATTTATCTGTTGACTTAATTCATCTGCTAGTTCCAAGACAGTTAGAGGATAACATATTCTTACTAACAGATGCTTTGATGCAACAAAAAGTAAAAGATGCTTATCTTATTTACCAGGACTTACTCACGCAAAATGAGGAACCCTTTAAAATTTTAATTATGATCGCGAATCAATTCCGCTTAATGTCACAGGTTATTCAGCTAAGTCGTCAAGGATACCGTGAAGCAGAAGTGGCTAAAACATTAAATGTACATCCCTATCGTGTTAAATTAATTCACGGACAATCTCATCGTTTTGAGTTAGACTTAATTCAAAGTTATTTATACCAATTAGCTCAAATTGATTATAAGATTAAAACAGGTCTTTTAAAAAAGGAATTAGCACTTGAAATGTTTATTCTCAATTTAAAATCACGATATTAGCAAGACTTTTCATAAGTTTTGCTTTTTTTTGCCATAAATAACAAAGGATATTGTTCGTCAAGCCGTCCAAACTATAAGAGATTTCGACAAAACAACTTTATTTATGTCTCTTTTGAAAGTGCTTTTGAAAAATTTTCATAAAATGATATCATTTTTCGATACATTATTCCTTTTTTGTTGTATAATAATCGAGTATGAATTTTTTAATCTAGCCAGATAGAGGTGCAAAGCATGAATATTAAAAATATTGCCATTATTGCCCACGTTGATCATGGTAAAACGACTTTAGTCGATCAATTACTTCGCCAAGCGGGAACATTCCGTGAAAATGAAGCAGTTGCTGATCGCGTGATGGATTCAAATGATATCGAACGTGAACGTGGAATTACGATTTTAGCGAAAAATACTGCGATTGATTATAAAGATTATCGTATTAACATTTTAGATACACCAGGACATGCTGACTTTGCAGGGGAAGTTGAGCGTATCATGAACATGGTAGATGGTGTTTTATTAGTTGTTGATGCTTACGAAGGAACAATGCCTCAAACTCGTTTCGTCTTAAAGAAAGCATTAGAACAAAAATTAACACCAATCGTTGTGGTTAATAAAATTGACCGTCCTGCTGCTCGTCCAGAGGAAGTAGTCGATGAAGTGTTAGAATTATTCATTGAATTAGGGGCAGATGATGATCAATTAGAATTCCCAGTTGTTTACTGTTCAGCTTTAAACGGAACAGCAAGCTTAAGTTCAGATCCTGCGGATCAAGAAGAAAACATGGAATCTATTTTTGAATCTATTTTAGAAAACATTCCAGATCCAGGAATGGATCCAAACGGTACACTTCAATTCCAACCTGCTTTATTAGACTATAATGAATATGTAGGGCGTATTGGGGTAGGACGTGTTGTACGCGGAACGATTAATGTGAACCAAATGGTTTCAATTTGTCGTTTAGATGGAACAACTCAACAATTCCGTATCACAAAATTATTCGGATTCTTAGGATTAAAACGTATCGAAATTGAATCAGCAGAAGCTGGAGATATTGTAGCCATTGCTGGATTACCTGATATCAACGTAGGTGAGACGGTTTGTGAAATCGGTCATGAAGAAGCATTACCAATTTTACATATTGATGAACCAACGTTAAAAATGACATTCTCAACGAACTCATCTCCATTCTCAGGACAAGAAGGAAAACACGTCACAGCTTCTAAAATTGATGAGCGTTTATATAAAGAAATTCAACGTGATGTTTCATTATTAGTTGAACGTGTTGGAACGAAAGAAGAGTGGGTTGTTTCAGGTCGTGGAGAACTTCACTTATCAATCTTACTTGAAAATATGCGTCGTGAAGGATTCGAACTTGAAGTTTCAAAACCAGAAGTTATCATCCGTGAAATCGATGGCGTCTTATGCGAACCATATGAATATGTTCAAATTGAGTCACCTGAAGAGCATGTCGGAAGTGTGATTGAAGCCATGGGATACCGTAAAGGTCAATTACAAAATATGATTCATAATGAAAATGGACAAGTTCGTTTAATTTATGATGTACCATCACGTGCTTTAATTGGATTCATGACAGAATTCTTAACTTTAACAAAAGGTTACGGAATCATTAACCATACTTTCTCTGAATACCGTCCGATGGAAAAAGGTTCAGTCGGAGAACGTAAAAATGGGGCTTTAGTTTCAATGGAAAACGGAAAAGCAACAAACTACGGTTTAATGGGACTTGAAGATCGCGGAATCATGTTTATCGAACCAGGAGCTGCCGTATATGAAGGGATGATCGTGGGAGAAAACAACAAAGATTTAGATTTAGCCGTAAACGTAACGCGTGCAAAACAATTAACAAACTGTCGTTCAGCTGGTAAAGATAATACAGTGGTATTAAAGAAACCACGCTTAATTACACTCGAATACGCCTTAGAATATATTAACGAAGATGAATTAGTTGAGATTACCCCAACATCAGTTCGTCTACGTAAAAAAATCTTAGATACAAATGAGCGTAAAAAATACGACAAACGTAAACGTAATGCTGAGTAATGTTTCATTAAAAAAACGTCTAAGTGGCACTTTGCTACTGAGACGTTTTTTTATTTTTAGGGAAAACCATTTTTATTTAAATTTAAAAGACCCGAAAAAAATTCGGGTCTTTTAGGAGTTAAGGACGTGGACCTTTAGAAATAATGACGTTCATAATATCACCTTCACTTGCATTGTATCCTGCTTGACGATCCTGACTTGCAATGGTTCCATCAGGAGCATTTGAATAGTCATAAGTAAAGACACACGTTAATCCGCTATACTCGCAAGTTTGACGAGCATCATATTCAGATAATCCTGTTAAGGCAGGAACTGTTAAATGACCGCCAAGGTTAACAACGATTTGAATATTAGCACCTGTTTCAACACGGCGATCATAAAGAGATTGCGCAATAATTTTATTTTTCTCAGCTGAGTCAACATATTGATAGGTAATCGATGGCGTAATATTAGCACCTTTTAAATTTTGCTCATCTACCCATTCCATAAATGAAATTTCCGTATCTCCGATGAAATTTTTTACGCCTACTTTACCAAGTGATATTGTAATTGTGACTAAATCGCCTTTTTTAATCACTTCACCAGAAGAAATACTCGATTCGATAATCGTATTAGCTGCCACCGAGTTATGGTATTTTTCAGTCAACATTAAGTTTACTGTATTTGCAGTCGCCCAAGCCTTGATTTCTTCAATCGTCATTGAATTTAGACTTGGCACTGTAATACCAGGTCCCGTTGAAACTTCAACCGTTAGTGTTTCAGTTTTTGGATTAAATTCAATTTCTGGTTCAATGCTTTGAGTGATGATTTGGTTTTCTGGCACCGTATCATGCGCCACTTTCTCGTATACGACGGTTACGTTGTTTTTTTGAGCCCATGCTTTGACATCATCTTCTGTTTTAGTTTTTAAATCAATCATGCTCATCATAAAAGGTGAACCTGTTGAAACATAAAACGTTACTTTTGTCTTACGTTTAATTTCGGTTAGGTCTTTATCTAAATCCGATTTAATAAAGTGATTTTTTTCAATGGTTTCATCTGCTAAATTTTTAATGGTCGCATTCATTAAATTATTTTCATCAATCCAGTTCATTAATTCGTCGGTTGTCCATGTTTCATCAAAATCTGGAAGTGTCACGATGACTTCAGGATCGATTCCAAGAGACATCACCAACGTCATCTCGCCCCCTTTTTTTACTTTCTTACCGGGTGCGATATTTTGTGAAATAAGTGTTCCTTTTTCAAACTCGTGATTATATTCTTCGACATATAACATCGTCATGTTATTTTTGGTTCCCCATGTCGCAATTTGCGAAGGCGTATAGGCTGAGAAATCAGGAACCTCTACCTTATTCCCAAAGATAAGATAGAAAATAACAGATAAAACGGCAACGGCACCTGTTATTAAGGCAATGATTTGATTTCTTTTTTTATTAGGATTAATAAAACGTTCATATTTTTCATCTGTTTTAATTGAAACACCGGGTCCTTTTGGTGAATTTACTTCAACTTTTTCTGGTTCTGATTTGACCGTTTGACGTAAATCTACTTCAATTTTGGGTGTTGGTGTTGATTTGACGGGTTGTTGCGTAAATGCTTTTTCATAAGGTTTTGATTCAAGAGGTGTTTCTTTTGGTAATTCATTGTTTAAAAATTGATTAAAAAAATCATTATTTTTCTGACTCATACTTTCCTCCTATAACACGTTACCTACCTAAATTAGTTAATTTTCTCCTTAAAATGTTTAAATATCCTTTAATTAGAATACAATCATTATACTCTGTTTAAAAATACCATGTCAATTTGTTAAAGCTTGAACTTTCTTAAGATTTATTAACATTTTAATTAATTCGTTTATTAAACAATTTAATTTCGGAGACACTAAGTAAAGTGGCACACATTTAGGCAAATATCGATAAAACTGTGAAAATAAGTATATTTTTATCTAGTTAAGATATTGACAAACTATTGATTAATTATATAATAGAATAGGTTTATTATTAGTAAACAAATAGTTTATTTATTTAGTCGAAAAGTTGAGGTGTTGCCATGATAATCGGAGAAAAAATTAGGCGTTTACGAATGGAACTTCAGTTAACACAAGAAGAATTAGCTGATCGTACCGAATTAACAAAAGGATATATCTCACAGGTAGAACGTGATTTAGCTTCACCATCGATCGCAACCCTTGTTGATATATTAGAGGCACTAGGAACAACTCTTGGTGAGTTTTTTGCTGAAGAAAAAAATGATCAGAAAGTTGTTTTTCAACGTGAAGATGTATTTATAAAAGAAGAGTTAGATTATAATATGACCATTCGCTGGATTATTCCAAATGCTCAAAAGAATGAAATGGAGCCGATCATTGTGGATTTAGAACCAGGTGGAATGTCATATGATGATGAGCCTCACCATGGTGAGGAATTTGGTTATGTGTTAAAAGGAGAAGTTGAGCTTGTCCTGGGAACTAAACGATATAAAGTGAAAAAAGGCGAGAGTTTTTATTATAAAGCAGATGTTGACCACAAGTTAAAGAACAGTTCAAAAGCACCTGCATCTGTACTTTGGGTCGCGACGCCACCAACTTTCTAGTTATTTTGAGGAGGATCTGGTATGACAAAAGTGCCATTAGTTGAGATTAAAAATTTAACAAAAGAATACGATGGGGACATTATTTTAAAAGGAATCGATTTAACGATTCATCAAAATGAATTTGTTACCTTATTAGGACCATCTGGTTGCGGTAAAACAACCCTTCTTCGTATTATTGGTGGATTTGATACACCGACATCGGGTGAGGTAAAGTTTGATGGAAAAGACCTTATTCAAATTCCATCTTATAAACGTGAAATTAATACAGTTTTCCAAAAATATGCGTTATTTCCGCACTTAAACGTGTTCGATAACATCGCATTTGGATTAAGAATGAAAAAAGTGCCAGAGTCTGAAGTTAAAGAACGTGTAAACCGTATGTTGAAAATGGTTAAACTTTTTGATTATGCTAATCGTCGTATCGATTCATTATCTGGAGGACAACAACAACGTATTGCGATTGCTCGTGCCTTAGTTAATCGTCCAAAAGTTCTTTTACTTGATGAACCATTAGGAGCGCTTGACTTAAAATTACGACAAGACATGCAATATGAATTAAAAGAAATCCAACGTGAAATGGGAATTACGTTTATTTTTGTTACTCATGATCAAGAAGAAGCCTTAACGATGTCGGATACCATTGTTGTCTTAAATGATGGATTAATTCAACAAATTGGAACACCAGTTGATATTTACAATGAGCCACGTAATCGTTTTGTTGCAAACTTCATTGGAGAAAGTAACATTGTCCGCGGAGTGATGCTTGAAGATTACAAAGTTGAATTTGAAAATCATGTTTTTGAATGTGTCGATCGAGGATACAATGCAAATGAAGTAGTTGATATCGTCATTCGTCCTGAGGATTTACAAATTGTTTCAAAAGATAAGGGAGCCTTTACAGGAGTTGTAGATACGGTCATCTTCAAAGGGGTTCATTATGAAATTATTGTGATGGTCGAGGGGCGCGAATATATTGTACATAGTACACAAAGTGCAGAAGTCGGGGCAGAAGTTGGGATGACAGTTGCTCCAGCTGATATTCATGTCATGGAAGTTGGGGTATAGCTCATGCATGAATCAACAAAACGTTTAAGTTATCCTTATATTGTGTGGATTTCAATCATGATCATCATCCCAATGATTTTGATTTTCTTATATAGTATCATTGATCCAAGTGATGGAAATCCAATGGCCTTCAGATTTACGCTTGAAAATTATGTTAAATTCTTTAATCCAATCTATATTGCAACTCTTTGGCGTTCGTTATGGATCGCCTTTGTTTCGACATTATTATGTTTTATGTTTGGGTATCCACTAGCTTGGATTATTGCTCAATTATCTCCCAAACGACAATCTTCTATTTTACTATTATTTATTATGCCAATGTGGATTAACATGTTATTACGTACGTATGCATGGATCTCAATTCTTGGAAAAAATGGTATTTTGAATAATATTTTAGATTTCTTCGGAATTGCGCCCGTGGACATTATGTATTCTGATTTTTCAATTATGTTAGGGATGGTTTATAACTTCTTGCCGTTTATGGTGTTACCAATTCATACGGCTATCTCTAAAGTAGATAAGAACTTGATTGATGCGGCCCGTGATTTAGGAGCTAATAGCAAACAAGTCTTTACCCGTGTCGTATTTCCGTTAACATTACCAGGGATTATTACAGGAATTATCATGGTCTTCTTACCGGCTGTGAGTACGTTCGTCATTCCACAGTTACTTGGTGGTGGACAATTTATGATGATTGGGAACTTAATTGAAAAACAATTCTTATTAACAGGTAATTGGTACTTTGGATCAGCTTTATCCATGATTCTGATGCTCTTTATCTTACTTTCAATCTGGTTGATGAAAAAATTCGATTCAGATGGACAAGCAGGAGGTGCCTTACCATGGTAAATAAGTGGTTATCAAGATGTTACTTAGCTTTAATGTTCCTTTTCTTATATGCACCGATTGGCGTTCTTATTTTATTCTCGTTTAACGAATCAAAATCGAGCGGAAAGTGGACTGGATTTTCACTTCAATGGTATCAAGAGTTGTTCCAAGATAGCAAAATGCAAACAGCCGTCTTATATACCGTGGTTGTGGCCGTTATTGCCACAGCTATTTCGGTTGTCGTTGGAACCTTTACCTCGATTGGAATTTATAAACTAACAAAGAAAACGAAAGCCTTTGTTTTAAATATTAACTATTTGCCAGTTATTAGTCCAGATATCGTGATTGCGGTTGCCTTAATGATGCTCTTTAAAACCGTTAAATTAAACTTTGGATTTACGACCATGCTACTTGCTCATATCATGTTCTGTATTCCTTACGTTGTTTTATCTGTTTTACCTCGTCTTTATGCGATGAATCCGAATATGGCTGAAGCGGCAATGGATTTAGGTGCTACACCGATGCAAGCGATTCGTAAAGTCGTTATTCCAGAGATTATGCCAGGAATTATGGCAGGAGCCTTAATGGCCTTTACGATGTCGATTGATGACTTTGTGATTAGTTACTTTACAGCTGGAAATGGTGTGACAAACTTATCCATTGAAGTTTATTCAATGGCAAAACGAGGAATTCGTCCGACTGTTAATGCTTTAGCGACTATTATGGTAAGTTTTGTATTAATTTCAGTTTTAATTTCAAATAATCTTTCAATTAGAAAGAAAAAGGAGTTGTAGGAATCTCATGAAAAATTGGTTGAAGCTTTTGGGTCTTTCCCTTGTTGCCATGTTAGCGGCTTGTTCGAGTGGTGATACACAAAAACTTTATGTTTACAACGTGGGAGAATATATTGATCCTGAGGTATTAGATATTTTTGAATCTGAATTTAATTGTAAAGTGTATTATGAATTATATGATTCAAATGAAACGATGTATCAAAAGATTAAAGCGGGGGGAACAAACTATGACGTAGCCTTCCCATCGGATTATATGGTAGAAAAAATGATCAAAGAAAATCTTGTTCTACCACTTGATTACAGCAAAATTCCAAATTTTGAATATATTTCAGACGCGTATAAAAATTTACCTTATGATCCTGATAATTTGTATACAGTTCCTTATTTCTGGGGAACCGTTGGAATTTTATATGATAAAACCGTTGTTAAAGAACCTGTCGATTCTTGGTCAATTTTGTGGGATGAAGATTATAAAGGGAATATCTTTATGTATGATAGTCAACGTGACTCATTAATGGTCGCTTTAAAATTACTCGGTTATTCAATGAACAGTCAAGATTTAGATCAGTTAGAAGAAGCCAAACAATTATTAATTGACCAACGTCCGTTAGTGTATGCCTATGTAACTGACCAAGTCATCGATAATATGATTGCAGGAAATGCAGCATTAGCGGTTGTCTATTCAGGTGATGCGACCTATATCATGGATGAAAATGAAAACATGGAATATGTGATTCCAAAAGAAGGATCAAATACGTGGGTAGATTCAATGGTTATCCCTTCAACTGCTCAAAATGTAGATTTAGCGCATGAGTTTATTAATTTTATGCAACGTCCAGAGATTGCCTTAATGAATACAGAGTATGTCATGTATTCTACACCTAATACTGAAACATTAGAGATGGTTTCAGAAGAGGAGTGGACACAAAATGATGCATACAGTCCCTCACAAGATTTATTAGACTTCTTACCGATGGAAACCTTTAGAGATCCAGGGGAGTTTGTTAGAGAGTATGATGATATTTGGACACAAGTTTTAGCAGCTTCAAAATAAAAAAAAGNA